>DDVI01000104.1:0-39527 GCA_002345205.1 Bdellovibrionaceae bacterium UBA2316
GATACTTCTTAAACACGCTCTAAGGTAATAGGGTAAAAATTTTAACATCCCCGCTGGTCGCTTTTATGCAAGAATCGTTGAAAGAGGAAGATATCAAATGACGGGAACTCGAGTGCTCTTGGTTGATGATGAAGTGGATCTGTTGGACATTTTGAAAATGGACATGGAATCACTCGGATACGAAGCTCTAACCGCTAATAACGGACAAGAGGCTTTAAATATCATGAAGAAAGTTAAAGATGGGACGTTGTGGATCAACGCTGTCTTGTCAGATATCAATATGCCCATAATGAATGGCCTGGTTTTCTTGAAAGAACTGCGCGCCTTGGGTCTTGAAACTCCATTTGTATTTTTTTCTGGTTATGGTGATAAAGAGAAAACGATTGAAGCACTTCGTTTGGGCGCATTAGACTTCTTAGAAAAACCCTACGACCCGGATATGTTGATGGCGACCATGAAAAAGGCGTGCGCTTTGGGTACGCAAATGAAAAAAATTGAAGATGAGTTAGATGCTCTGGTAAAAGATCGTAATATTCCTGCTGCCGAGGTCGAAAAGTTTAAGCGCGTTCAACGTGAAATGTTGAAAGTCAAAATGATGAGTGAAGGCGCTCTGAAAAAGTAATCGGCTAAACAACCTGCACCTGGGCCTAACATGAACCTGCTTGCTGAACTTAAAAAACATTTTCCGTACATCCAATTTGTACACTCTCAAGAAAAAATTCTACAGACCGTATTTTCTGGAAAATCCGCGTTAGCGATTATGCCGACAGGCTCAGGGAAAAGTTTGTGTTATCAGTTTCCAGCTAAAGTGGGCCAAAATTTAGTATTAGTCATTTCGCCGCTGATTGCACTTATGCAAGATCAGGAAAAGAAGGCTTTGGATTTAGGGATACGTGGGGCGGCTATTCATTCTGGGATCAGTGGCTCGGAGCGAGTTCGGAAGTATCAAAAATTAAAAGACAAGCAGTATCAGTTACTGTTTGTGACGCCAGAACGTTTTAGAAAAAAAGAATTTAGAGATAGCTTAAGCGCGAATACCGTCGATCTTCTAGTGGTCGATGAAGCGCACTGTATTTCCTTGTGGGGACATGATTTCCGTCCGGACTATTCAAAAATTAGTGAGTTTAGAAAAGACATTGGTAATCCAACAGTTCTAGCGTTGACGGCAACGGCCACTCCGTCGACTCAGGACGATATCATCAAACAGCTGGGGCTGGCTGAGCAGTGTGAAACTATCTATGGCGGAATGGAACGTACGGAATTAGCGATTTCGGTAGAAGATGTGTATAGTAATGAAGATAAGAACGATAAAATTTTTCATTTGCTAAATACTAAAAATGGTTCGCAAGTAGTGTATTTTTTATTAATTGAGTCTCTTGTGAAATTTTCAAATTTCTTGCGGGGTAAAAAAATAGAACATTTGGTTTATCACGGCGACTTGGGTAAGGATCAACGGGCATCGTCTTTGAACCGTTTTATCAAGAATGAAAATGTTTTAATGCTTGCGACGCCGGCATTTGGTTTGGGGATTGATAAACCTAATATCCGACAAATTTTTAATTATGAAATCCCTGGTTCTATTGAATCTTACTTTCAAGAAATCGGGCGTGCTGGGCGTGATGGGCAACATGCGGAAGCCCACCTGTTTCTGAGCGATGATGATTTAAGCATTTCTATGGAATTTATCAAATGGGCTTACCCCGAAAAAGAGTTCATTCAGAAATTTTATTATATGCTAGAAGAGAATTCGATTTCTTTACTTCAAGAAGGGTTTAGCTTTTACCGAGAGAAGCTGAGTTTTAAAAACAGGCGCGATTATCGGGTGGAATCAGCGTATAATATTTTAGAGCGTTGGGGCTGCGTGATCCCTTTGAGTGAAGTGTTGTCAGATGAAAATAACTATGCCGCCCAAAAGGGATTCAAGGTTACTCTTCGCGAGCCGACTGAAACCGATTTCAAAAACGAAAACCAGAAGGTCTTGTTTCAACACCAGAACAAAAAGTTACTAGATATTTATAGCTGGGCCAAAAATGAAACCAAATGTCGCTTGGGTGCAATTTATGAATACTTCGGTGCGGATTACATAGAGTGTGGAAAGTGCGATTGGTGTCATGAAAACCAGTAGTGGCAGCATGTTTCCAGATCACCCGTATGAGGAAACAATTGACGATATCGTTGGGGTTGGCGGAGTGCTCGAAACGGAAATGCTAGTTGACGCCTACTCGCGAGGAATTTTTCCGTGGCCACAAGTGGAGTATCCGATGTTGTGGTTCTTTCCTGCGCAACGGGGAGTTTTAGATTTTTCAGAACTTCATATTCCTAGAAGTTTGGAGAAATTTATTCGTCATCATGGTCAAGAGTTTCAATTCACAGTAAATAAAAGCTTTGCTCAGGTCATTGAGAATTGTCGAATTCAAAAACGTCCTAATCAAGACGGAACTTGGATTTTGCCAGAAATAAAGCGCGCGTATCTGCAATTTCATTTAGATGGTTACGCCCATTCTGTCGAATGCTGGCGAGGGAATACCCTAGTCGGTGGTATTTACGGCGTCCTGATGAATGGCGTGTTCAGTGGTGAAAGTATGTTTCATCTTGAGGAAAATACCAGTAAGTTGAGTTTACTACATTTGATTCATTGGTTAAAAAATAAGGGCTTAACGTGGATGGATATTCAAATGCTGACCCCTGTGACAGAATCATTGGGCGGTAAATATATCTCGGGTAAGGAATTTTTCTACCGCCTGCCTTTTTCGAAAACTATTTAGCTATCTACGGAATGAACGTTCGCCGGATACGATTACGAAGCTTGGATTAAAGCACGTATTCTCAGCTACCGGGTAATTGATATAGAACCAATTGGCTGTTTTGAATTCGTACTTAATGATCCCACCCATTTCATTTAGGCTAAACAAAATTTCGTTTTGATTAAACATCGGTGAGTGTAGCAAGCGAATCGTTTGTGGGTTTTGTTTTTTCATTAAGTCGACTAAAAATGGCGGGTATTTAATTCTTTGAACTACCGCTTTTTTAGCTGTGTCGTAGACATTTAAGAAAGCTTCCGTAACTTGAATTTGATTATTGCTAACAAACGTTTTTTCAGAAGTGAAAATTAAGTTTGTGCCGACTGACGTGAAGTTACTGTAAAGCGCTTGCGATCCATCAAGCTCATAGATGATACGTGTCGTGCCATTAGTGTAAGTGTGAACACGAAGTGCACGTTTATTTGCGTCTAAATTGAAGTAATTAACAAGTGTAATTTCCTCTTTATTTGAGCCTAAAACGTGTACGATGTCTTTGAAAACAATTACGTCTTTTGTTTCTTTACGCAAATTGTACGTATAAAGGTGTGTGCCCTCTGCAACGGCTGCCGTCCACGTTATCATTTGGTCGCCCAGCATCGGATTGAATAGCATTACAGGATGAGTCCATTCGCGAACAACGCTTCCCGAGCTAAGTGAGATCAAACGCCATTTTCCCATTTCGTTTGATGGGTACAGTAAATTGCCTTTGTAGAATGAAAATAAACTGAAGTTGAAATCACCACGTGAATAGTTCACGTAGTTACGTAGCTTTGGTGAGAGAAGATTGATAAACTGAGACGAGCTTATCTTTGAAGCATTTTTGATTTCAAGTTTGAATACGCCGAAACGATTTAGTGAATCTACGGCTGCAAGGAAAGCGATCGTTAGATTGTCATCACTGTATACGATTTGATGAGAGAGAATTTCTTTATACGGTTTGTTTTGGGGATCCATCGCCAAAAGCAGGGTCGGACGGAACGTATCGCCGGCATCGGAACGAAGTTGGATCAACTTTGTATTTACGTTCGAAGCTGTTTGGCAAACGATGCGCGTGGGTTTAGCTACCGTTTGGGTCCAGCCGGCTGACGACACTAAAAAGGTAAGAAAAATAAATAGTTGTATCATAATAGTTGTTAACTACCATGGGTTTCACCGATGTCAATAGTAGCGAAATTTTTACTGAAAATGGGGTGTCTAGCCCCGCTCAATAGGCGCCTATTTGATAAGAAGGGCGTGGATAGAGTCGAAAATACTTAGGATTTGGCCATCCATAAACAGGTTCATCACGATGACCCAGAATGTAGCCAAGAAACCCATGATGAAAACCTTTTTGAAAAAGTTCCAAGTTTTGATCTCTTCGCTAGTTAGCGAACCAAAATCGCTATCTTCATTTTTTACCTTGCGTGAAAGGCCTTGCGCTAAAACTATTCGGTGAGCCATTTCTAGTTTGTAAAAATGAACGGCAACTAATATCGAATGTTGGCGATCTGGTTCAAGACGAGTAACAATCGCATGGCAGGCCATTTGTTGGGCACCTGGAACTACGAATTGAACCTTGATGACTTCCCCTAGCACTGGGCATAGGTCTTCAGGAGCAGTGAAGGCTAACCCAGTCAAAGAAACATTTTTAATTTCAGTGTCTTCTTCCCACGGAATCTGCTGAGGACCGGCGACTCGAACTAAACTGTCGTCGTGAGTATTAAGTATATACCGTGGAGATCGAGCATGATATTTGGCTAGGCTGTGAGTCATACTAGACGTCTCGGTAATTCTAACCAAATACTGTAAGTATATTTGCAAAAAGAGGAAGCTATCGGTGTCTCGGTATGATACAATATTCTGGATAGGCCTATCTAAGTGGATTAAGTGGTATCTCAATGGTTTTGAAGAGAAAAATAAAGAAAAAATCACGGAAAAAAATTACCCGTAAAACGAAAACGATTACGTCAGTCACACCTATTGTTCCTAGTAAGGAATTTATCAACCGTGAGGTGGGCTGGCTGAACTTTAACTTTCGCGTTTTAAATGAAGCGGCGGATTCTCGAAACCCTCTGCTGGAGCGATTAAGGTTCTTATCCATTGCAAGTTCGAATTTGGATGAATTTGTAATGAAGCGAATTGGTCGTTTGAAAAAACAGGAAGCGTTTAATTTAAGCATTCGATCTAAAGATGGATTGAGTGCGGCTCAGCAGTTGAGTGAAATTCGAAGTCACTTAATTTTAATGATTAAGCAATTGGCTGATACATTTATTGGATTAAGCTCAGAGCTTGCAAAAGAAAAAATTGCTTTAGTTAAATGGAAAGATCTAAATGAAACCGAGAAAACGTCTGTACGTGCCTTCTATTTAAAAAATGTATTTCCCGTCTTGACGCCGCTATCAGTAGATTTGGGGCATCCGTTTCCGTTTATTTCCAATTTGTCGACCTCGCTTGGGGTAACACTAAAGCATCCCGAGCATGAAGAGCGTCTTTTTGCACGTGTTAAAATTCCAAAGGTATTGCCGCAGTGGATTCGGGTTGATCCGGTAGAAAATAAATTTATCAGTTTGATTGATGTGATCGTCGCTAACATCAAAGATTTATTTCCGTTAATGGAAGTGTTAAATGCAATGCCATTTCGTTTAACTCGTAATGCAGAGTTAGAGAAAAATGAAGACGAGGCGGAAGACCTACTTGAGCATATCGAAGAGGAACTGCGCCAGCGCCGTTTTGCAGAGGTCGTGAGGTTAGAGCACGGACCTAAACCGGATCAGTGGATGTTGCAGTTTTTAATGGATGAGCTGGAACTTTCGCAAGACGATGTTTACGAGCACCCAGGTTTATTGGATTATACAGATTTGAATATCATTACGGATATTCCGCGACCTGATTTGAAATATCGCTCGTACGTGCCAATTGTACCGGCCCAGTTTTTAGATGATTCGCAAAGCTTGTTCATGACGATTCGTCAGCAAGATTTATTGCTCCATCATCCCTATGAAAGTTTTCGACATACGGTAGAACGCTTTGTGAAAGAAGCGGTGCTGGATCCTAAAGTTCTAGCTATCAAAATGACGTTGTACCGAACGGGAGATAATTCGCCATTTGTAAAAGCCTTGATCCGCGCGGCCGAAGAAGGCAAGCAAGTGGTGTGTTTGGTAGAGCTTAAAGCGCGATTCGATGAAGAAAGAAATATCTATTGGGCTCAAGCTTTAGAGAATGCGGGTGTACATGTGGTGTACGGAGTCGTTGGGTTAAAGACGCACGCAAAAACTATTTTAGTTGTTCGCCAAGAAGTTGAAGGCTTGAAATGTTATGCACATATTGGAACTGGAAATTATAACTCAGTGACTTCAAGACTGTATTCAGATTTTGGTTTGTTAACCTCTAGAGATGAAGTCACAGGTGAGTTAGTGGAGTTCTTTCACTATCTAACCGGGCGATCCTTAAAGAATTCATATCAGCATTTGTTGATTGCGCCGATTAATATGGCGTCTAAATTTCAACAGTTAATTGAACGCGAAGGTGAAATGGCTAAACAAGGTAAGCCGTCACAGATCATAGCTAAGTTCAATAATATGGACGATGCTGAAATCACGCGTGCATTGTATAAAACATCACAGAATGGAACGCAGGTTTCATTAATTGTGCGTGGGTTCTGTTGTTTAAAACCGGGTGTGCCGGGAATGAGCGATAACATTAAAGTTATTTCAATCATTGGTCGTTTCCTTGAGCATTCGCGTGTGTTCTATTTTAGAAATGGAGCTACCGATCCTTTAGACGGCGATTTCTTCATTGGCTCGGCGGACTGGATGTATCGAAATTTACAAACTCGTGTGGAGGCCATAGTACCAATCGTAGACCGTGCGTCTAAAGAAAAGTTGTGGGAAGTTCTGCAGATGAGTTTAAATGATGGTCGTCAGGCATGGGAAATGAATGGTGATGGAAAATACGTTCAGCGTAAAACAAGCGAGGTAGGTATCCATACACAATTGATGAACCTGACCAAGCAACGACAGACGCTGCCAACAGAAGAGCCACCTAAGCAAGAAAGTTAATTTATGTATTTATTTATCATTCGACATGCGGTCGCCGAAGAGCGCGAAGAATTTGCAAAGAAGAGCACAGATGATAGTTTGCGACCCCTCACAAGCAAGGGTCGAAAAAAACATCAGAAAATGATCTTAAGTTTAGAGAAAGAATTCGAAAAATTAGATTTGATTGTAACGAGTCCTTACCTGCGAGCTAAACAGAGCGCACAGATAGTGTCAGAGTTAACCGATGGTACAAAGATAGTTGAATCTGCGGAGCTAGTGCCGCACGCGCCACCACAAGCATTATTTAAGTGGTTAAAGACTCATTGTTGTGCTCAAAAAAAAGTTGCAGTAGTTGGTCACGAGCCGCATATAACATCGTTTGTTAGTTACTTGTTGTCGGGAAGTGATAAAGAAAGTTTTATCGAAATGAAAAAGTCGGCGGTGGCTTTAGTTGAAATCGGAAGTTTTGAAGATCTAACACCATCTAAGGCGAAGCTACAGTGGCTAGCTTCACCCAGGATTACTATCGATTAATTAGAATCCTAATCGCTTTTTAAGCTTCTCGGCTTGTTTTTTAGCTTCGTCTTCAGCTGCTTTTTTTGCTTTGTTTTCTTCTTCTTTTAGGCGGCGGTTGGCTTCCGCTTGCGCTTTTGCTTTTTCCGCATTCATACGATTTTCAATATCGCTTTTTGCCTCATTGATTTTGTTTTCTGCTAGTTTCTTTTGAGCTTCGGCCTGTTCTTGAACTTTTTTAAGTTCGCCTTCCGCTTTAGATCGTAGTTCATTTACTTGCTTCTCAATTTGCTCTTTCTGTTTGTTGATTTCCGCGTCTACGTATTCTTTGATTTTCTTTTTTAACTCTTCGATCTTGGCGTTGATCTCTTTTTCGAAACCGCGCTGGATGCGTTCGCCTAGGTCCGAGCTAATATCTAGGTCGAAGTGAGGAAGGTTTCCTTTGCCTTCAGCTACCATGTTGGTAGTACGGGCTTCTTTGAAGACGTTAACAAGGATGCTTTCGACATCTTTGTTTTTAGCCGTAACCTGGTAATCTACGTCTTTGAATTCGTTATTAACTTTCAAAGATAGTTCTTTGTAATTCTTTAATTCAAGATTTGAACGTAATCCACCAATGGCAGAGGCGAAACTCATCGCAATGTCTGGTGTGTTCATGATTTCTTTTGCCGAAATAGCGAATGATTTTACGCCAAACGACGTGTTGATGATAGCGTCCTTTGTCCGGTTATCAAATTTCAATTTGAAATCGATGCCTTCAATTTTTTCTGAAGGGAAATCGCCAGTCACAGACGCAACAGTTGGTTTGCCAGTTACGAGCTGATTCGTTGTAACATCGGTAATTTCACCTTTTAGATTTCCATTTTTCGAGTTTGGATCTGATGAATTTAGTTTTGAGCTAATTAATGCCTTTTTGAGCCAAAACGTAGGGTAGGCGTTTAACTTACCAAATTCATACGTTGTGCCGTTTTCGCGTGCGCGAGGCTGTATTTTTACTTCGGGTTTATCGTTTTTATCAACGATATTTGGTGGCGCGTATTTATAGAGCAAAGCCTTATAATGGTTAATCTTAGCAAAATAAGGGTTTGTATAGCGCTTGAACAATGTCACGGCGATTGATTTTGCATCGATTTTTGGAATTTTGAAATGAGCTTGTAAATCTTTGATGTCTTGTTCGATCTGGGCGCGAATATCTTTTAGACCGTCGTCGGTGAGTTTAATATCTTTGTCGAAATCATTTTTGGTAGCATTCACTTCGTCGATCTTTTTTTGACCTTCGGCCATGATAGTTTGAACTTCCGAAATGCTTTTTTGAACGTCTTCGGGTTTACTGAAGCCAGATGATTTTACTTTCTTTAGACGGTCACCCAATGCTTGAAATTCAGAAGCCTTGGGTAATTTTTTTAGACGTTCTTCCCAGTTTTTTTGTTTTTCTTTTAGGGCTGTTTCAAACGCTTTCATTTTTTCTTTTGAAACAAGCTTGTTTTCAAGCTTTTTTATTTCATCTGACTCGCTTGAGCCTGTCATCATGTTCGCAATATTTCCAAAAACGTTGTCGTCGTATTTTGTTTTAGCGCTTTCTAGAGTTTCATTCTTTAGTTTTTCGGCCTCTTGTTTTAGTGCGCTTTCTTTTTCTGGTTCTGGTGGTTTAACTTTACCTTTTTGCTTCCTAGGTTGATCGAATGAAATGTTTTCTATTGCGGCTTCGTTAATCACAAATTTCATGCGCAACAGAGCGTCCCATAACAGTGAAAAACGAATTTCACCGATATTTAAATTATTGTGTGTTGGTTTGTCGGGATTTGTCATTTCGATACCAGCGATGCGAATTGAGGCATTTGTAAAGCTAGTTTCAAGTTGATGTACGTTAACTTCGGCCCCTGTGGCTTGATAACCAACAAACTCAGCTAGGCTGCGCATATTTGAATCAAAGAATAATTTAAAATATAGACCAATTAAGATAACGATAATCGTAAAAGGAATAATGGCTTCCCAGCGAATCGGGCCTTTTCGCTTTTTAGGTTTTTCGGCGGTCGATGTAGTTTTTGATTCAGACATTGATGACTCCTATCCGTAGAGAGCGTCGTACTTAGTGTACCAGTTGTAGATTGTAGTCGCTTTGAATGCTTTCCATGCTTTTGTGCTTTTGAAACGATCGACCACTAAGATTCGATATTTAATAATCAACGCTCGGAAAACAAAGAACATGATAGGTGCTAATGCTACAGATAGTACCAAAGAACCCATGACGATCGAGTTGTTGAACCGTGTGAATGGCAGGATTGGCATATTGTACATATCAACAAACAAATCACGAAGTGATGGGTTTTCTAAAACAGCTTTGCCCAATTCGTGACTAACTGGATCTGCCAAATAGGCGACAAACTTAAAAAAGAAAGCAGCTAGGAAGGCGGCCCCCATTTGAATTCTAAATATGAAAATCAAAGTGAGTACTAAAACGGTTTGTAGCGAGAAAAAAGGGGCAAAACCTAAAATTAAGCCACAGGCTAAGCCAGCTGCTAATTGGTTGTGTCCCGTATCTGAGTTCAACATTTTTAAGAAATTAAAAAGTTGCTTAAATATCAGAGTCATCAATACCTCGTTATTTACTGTTCATTAATTCCATTTCGATCGTGTCTAGGGTATCCTTTTTCTTACTTTTAACCAAATAAAAATAGGCACCGATTAGACCAAAAAACAAATTTAGAAGCTGGTAAACTGTGATTGCAATTGGGCCTAATTCAGTCGTCTTGCCTAGATAAAGATTAAATAAGAAGAAGAATGCGGCTTGTCCTACGCCGACTCCGGCCGGAGAAATTGGGATGGCTGTGGCCATGAAGCCAATTGGCGTGACTAAGAAGTAGGTTGAAATAGGAACGTCAGCGGCCACACCGCTGAAGTGACCAATGAGTGCCATGATGGCAATTGCCGTCGACTGGCTGATGAGGCTCAAGAAGAATACTTTAATAAGTAGTGGTATTCGCGCTCCATAGAGTTGGCCAGAGGCATATAGTTTTTGAAATTTTTCTTTTAGAGGCAATTTATTAACAATTGCAACAACGGTCTTGCTTACTGTTGGATTTTTTGAAAAAAGACAAAATAAACCAATATTGAAGGCGATAAAAATAAATGTGAATATATAAAATAGGTTTTTAAGCACCTCGATATTGAATACATGCTGAATGTCGATCAGCATCGCGATCAGAGCCATAACAATAATTGTATACAGGCCTAGTAAGCGGTCCACAAACACTGATGAAATAGCCGTCGCTTTTGATTTGGGATGATCTTTGTAAAAATAGTAAGCTTTGACGACATCCCCGCCCACTCCGCCGGGCATTGCGAAGTTAAAGAAGATACCAATCAAGGTCAACTTGTAGAGTTCGAACGATTTTGGGTGCAGGCTCTGTGTTGACAGTAATAAGCGCCAGCGTTCGCTGACCATGAATAGATTCACGGCCATAATCAGAATCGCGATTGCCAAGAAGTCCCAAACCAAAAATGCTTTTAGCTGTGAGACATTAAACTTGTCTTGTTGTACTAACCAAAAAATAATCCCAACGGCGATCAGTATTTTTAGCGCTGTGCTGAGGATATTTTTGTAATTCATATTTTACTCGTAGTTAGTTAGATGCGTGGCCTGAATTGCTTTTAAGTTTTTCAATAAGGCGCCTAAATCTTTTAAAGGTAAAGATGTTGGACCATCGCACAAAGCCGCATCTGGATTTGGATGTGTTTCTAAGAATATACCATCCACACCGACAGCCATCGCTGCACGGGCTAGGACGGGAACCATATGGGCGCGACCGCCGCTGCTTTCGCCTGTGGCACCTGGTAACTGAGTCGAGTGCGTGCAATCCATGACCACTGGAAAACCAAGATCACGCATTTCTACTAAACCGGTCATATCATTAATTAAACGATTATAACCAAATGTAGTTCCGCGTTCACATAGAAGAATATTTGAATTACCTGCATTCACTGCTTTTTTGGCGATGGCTTTCATATCCCAAGGTGCCAAAAACTGACCTTTTTTGATGTGAATGACTTTTCCAGTTTGAGCTGCGGCTACTAATAAGTCTGTTTGACGAGATAAGAACGCTGGAATTTGAATAACGTCCGCCACACGTGCCATTGGCTCGACTTGATGTGTTTCATGAACATCTGTGATCAATGGAACATCAAGTGCTGTTTTAATTTTTTCTAACGACTTAAGAGCTGAATCAACGCCGGGGCCACGAAAGCTAGTCGCGCTTTGGCGATTGGCTTTGTCGTAAGAGCATTTTAAAATCCAAGGAATGTTTAATTCTTGAGTGATGCGCTTGATTTCTTTGCCGGTCTCTAGGACCATGCCTTCATCTTCGATGATATCAGGGCCTGCGAACAATACGAATTGATTCTTCAAGCCCCAAGTGTAAGTGCGACCGTTGTATTTGAAACTAACAGGTTTAGATAAGTCTTTAAATGGCGTCATCCGCCATTTATGACATAACTTTTATGACACTATCAATAATTTTATCTTGTGTCGCTCTGTCCATATCTGGGTACATGGGTAAGCTCACCACGTGATCAGCTGCTTTTTGGGAATGTGGCCATGAACCTTTTGGAGCTAAATTCTCTTTGTACCAAGGTTGATCTGGCATAATGCGAGGGTAGTGAACGACCGTAGGCACGCCCAGCTCTTGCATCTTCTTTTGAAAATCAGCTCTATTAGGTACCATAACGGTGTATTGAGCCCATACGCAGTCTCTATCTGATGGAACAAATGGAGTCGAGAACCCGGCTACTTTGATTTGAGACAGTTTGGAGTTGAAATAATTAGCAATTTTTTGTCTTTGCTCAACTTCCCAGTCATAGCGATCCATTTTTGAAAGAAGGACCGCGCACTGGATGGTATCTAAGCGACCATTTATGCCTAAACGAGTGTGGTAGTATCGAGATTCAGAACCGTGCTCACGGATTTCTTTCATCGCTCTATAGAGTTTATCATCATTTGTGAAAACCGCACCACCATCGCCATAGCAACCTAACGGTTTCGCGGGGTAGAAGCTAGTTCCGGCTGCGATAGAAAGATTACCTGAACGTTTGCCTTTGTATTTAGCACCATAGCTTTGCGCAAGATCTTCGATCACATATAGATTGTGCTTTTTAGCAATCGCATTGATTTCATCCATGTCAGCAACTTGTCCGTATAATGAAACGGGCATTATGGCTTTGGTTTTTGGAGTGATAAGGGCTTCGATTTTTGTCGTATCGATATTAAAAGTTTTAGGATCGATATCGCAGAAAACTGGTTTTGCTCCCGCAAGTACAATTGTTTCTGCTGTAGCGATAAAAGAAAATGCCGTTGTAATGACTTCATCACCTTGTCCAATACCTAAGCCCATCATTGGCATAAGTAGTGCGTCTGTTCCTGATGCGCAGGCTAGGGTGTACTTTGCACCTGTGTGCTCACATAGTCTTTTTTCAAGTTCGGCCACTTCGGGTCCGTTGATGTAGGCGCCACTTTCTAAAACTTTATTGATGCGTTTCTGCACGTCATCTTTAATAGCGTTATACTGAGTTTTTAAATCGATAAATGGAATACTCATGAGAGATCTCCTCTTTTGGTAAGATTCTATAGTAATAAAGAAAAAGAAAATCCCCAAAACTTCTTTTTAAAAATGTGGAAATTGGCACCGTCGGTCTAAGAGTGTTTCTAAAAGGGAACGTTGTTTTTTGTTCACAAGCCCTGTACTCTGTCTAGGATGAAAATGTTTTTAATAGCTCTTTTTTCCGGCCTATTGTTGGGGCTAAATAGTTGGAGCGCTTTCTCGAATTATAATTCTATTTTACTTGGGGATCAGGCTGCTGGCTTGGCGGGAGCCGCAACGGCGCTTGTCGGGGATACCTCGTCTGCAGCATTTTACAATCCCGCTACGTTGGCTAGGCTTAATGGAGCGTCATTTTCAGCAGCCGTAGGGATCTATAAAAAATTTGATACTAAATATGGTGCTGAGGATGATTTTTCGAAAGCTTCATTAAGGGTAAATCAAGGTTTCTTTAGGTCGTTACCAGCCTCTACGGGTAACGTCGTTCGCTTAGGGGAATTTGTTTTGGGGCTGTCAATTTTGGTTCCTGATTACGACAGTTTCAAAGGCGACCTGTACAAAAAAGACAACAATGTGAGTAATTTGACCTATATCGACGAATCGTTGTGGGTGGGGCCGAGTGTGTCGCGCGAAATTTCGCCAACAGAATCCATCGGAATCACAGCGTACTATACGGCACGAAACTTTACCCAATCTAATACCGACTTAGTTTACGAATCAACCACGACCGCAACTTTGTATTCGAAAGAGAAAACGATCACGGAAAATGCACTGGTTTTCGTGTTAGGTTATTTTAATCAAATTAATGACAGATGGGGGCTTGGTGTTTCGTTAAGGCCGAAAGCGATGAGAGTCGCGGGCGTCGCAACGTTGTTTGAGTCAAATACGCAAATTGATACCACAACAAACTTACTGTCAGTCCAAAATCGAAATGATCCTGACAAAGCAACCCGAGTCGTTATACCTGGGAAGATCTCTGTAGGAGCGACGTTTAGGCCGGATAGTGCCAGTCTGTTTTCATGGGACGTGTCGCTTCACGAAGGAATCAGTTATATTGATTTAGAGGATGAACAATTGGGGAGAAATATTAACCATCGCGCGATTTATAATTTTTCGATGGGGTATGAAAGGGCTTTAGTAGAATGGCTACGTTTGCGTATGGGGTTCTTTACAAACTTTTCGTCCCACAAAGAACCCGATGTAGATTTAGCACAACAACAAGAAGATAAAGTCGATATGATGGGGTTTAGCGCTAACGTTGTATTCATTGCGGGAAAACGAATTGGATACACATTTGGTGGTTACTACACGGGCGGAACCGGTCGGTCGAGTCAGTATATCCAAAAGAAATATGATGTGGTGGCTAAAACTCAACACATTTTCACAATGCTAGTGGGAACTGCGTTTTATTACTAATTTTAAATAGGAAAAAAATATGAGCGAAAAAAATATTACAATTATTGATGTACGAACAGTGGCTGAGTATCAATCTGGTCATGCTCAGAACTCACTAAACATCGATTTTTATTCTCCTAACTTTTTAGAAGAAATTAAAAAATTAGATATGAACAAAAGTTACCAATTGTACTGCCGTTCAGGTAACCGCAGTGGCCAAGCCGAAGGCATCATGAAACAAATGGGTTTTAAAGATGTTATCAACGTCGGTGGTCTAGAGCAGGCAACGCAAAAATATACGTTCGAAGAAGCGGATTAGTTTCTGTAAACAGTTTTGGTGTCGGCAGCGGAATCGGTATCGGAGGCAATTCCTGCCCTGTGGCTGTTTGCAGTCCGAAACCAAAAACCATACCATGACAGACTCAGATTCCGATTCGGTTGCTGACACGGTCAAGCCGAATTATTCGTAGGCTTTAGACGTACGGAAATTCGTAATTTTCTCGGCATGTGTTTCGTAGGTTAGTTCAATCGGGTTGCAGCAGACTTCGCAGTCTTCAATATAGACCTGGGGGCCCCCTTCGTCAGAAGGCTCCAAAATCATGGAAATTTTTTGTAGGCAGTAGGGACACTTAAAGAATTTTTCTACGGCTTCCATGGCTATCTAGATTGAATACGAGCGCAGATTTTATTTTCTGCGTTTTGGATTAACAGAACTTTTTTTGTTACTACATTCCAGTCTTGGCTATTGATGTAGTTATCAAATTCTTGAATCAAGCCACTATCGCAGCTAGATGGCGCTAAGTTGGCGTAAGTTCTATTGTACGAAAGATCTTCGTTACGCTTGTTTAGAGTAGTCATGGTTTTGTAGAACTGTTCCCGGAATTCGCCACGAAGATCATTTTGTTTAGGCGTTTCTGGGAATAGCGAGAAGATAATGCTTTGTTTGCGAGCTAGGCTCCAATTAGAATCGGGGCGATTCATTTCTTCCAAGAGTTTCATTTTTTCTGAAAGTGAAGGCTTCGACGCTTGCGCGGCTAGATACGCTTTGAAACCATTTTCAGATGTATCCTTTAATTTCTCGGTCGCTAACATTTCATCCGTTTTACTATAGCCCATGGTAGCTAGGCGCTGAAGCATAATCCAACGCATATCTTGGTCAACTTCGAGAGGTTTTACACTTAGTTTTCCGTTTAAGATATCAGCTAGAATGTTTTGTGATGTGTCCGTTTCAATTCGGCGGGCCCAGTTGGTGAATAGAGTTTTCTTCCAAAGTGGATCGTTTGTTTGAGTGATGCGTTTCCAGTACCCTTTTTCTATTTGATCGATCACTGCGTTTCTGACTGTAATTTCAACATTTGATCTGTGAGGTAAGTAGGATGCAATGTCCGCCCAGTACGGGAAGTACTGCTGAACCAGAACCGGATGGGTTTCTTTTTCATATTGAGCAAAGAAAAGCTTTACAAAATCATCAATCTTAACTCGTCCATCGCGTAAGTTTAGGTAGGCTTGGTTTAAGAAAACACCGCGTGCTTGGGGATTGTTGATTTTGTGTAGATTTTTTTGCGCCCATTGGATTTGATCTGCTGATAGGGCGATTTTGATATACGCTACGTCTGTCGTATTAGGCAATACGAACTCAGGGCACGGCATTGATTTAGTGATCTCGCGCGTTTCGCTGTCACCATTTGTTTTCCAATCATCAATAGACCACGTTTTTAAACCGTCACCAGATGATGAATATAATGTAATTGGAACACGGTGAGGCCGCGGACGTTCTGTCGCCACCGGAGGTGTTAACTCAAACTTAATACGTGTTAATTTGTTTTCAATACATTCTGGAGTCACTTTGAGTGTGTCTAAACCCGCATTGCGGAGCCAAGCTACGCTCCAAGTGCGCAAATCTGCTTTAGATGATTTTTCTAGCGAGCCAATAAATTGCGGTAGTGTTGTGTTCGTATAGGCGTACTGTTTGAAGTACTGCTGAACGCCTTTTCTGAAATTGTCTTCGCCTAAGTAATACGACAGCTGACGTAGGCTTGAAGCGCCTTTGCTGTAAGTGATGGCATCGAAGTGATTAAATGTCGCATTGATGTCAGGAACATCTGTGCTAATGGGATGAGTGGTTGGATATTGATCTTCAATATACGCACTCATCTTTCCGCGTCTTTGAAATGACATCCAGGCGTCTTTGTAATCGGTCGCTTTTGAAACGGCATTGAATGCCATGAAGGTAGCGAAGCTTTCATTCAGCCACAATTCATCCCACCATTGCATAGTAACTAAATCGCCAAACCACATATGCGCCATTTCGTGCAACATGATATTCGCTAAAGATTCCATTTCTTCTTGGCTCGAAGGGCCACGCTGAATGTGGCGTTCGTTATAGTTAACTGCCGCTACGTTTTCCATGCCGCCTGTGCTGAATTCAGGAACCATCAATTGATCGTATTTTTTGAATGGGTATGGATAATCGAATTCTTTTTCAAAGAAAGCGAAACCTTTTTTAGTCGTTGTAAACCAGTATTTGTAATCTACGTATTTCTTTAAAGAAGCGCGTACGAAAAGGCGAAGAGGGATATTTTTGTATTTATCCTGCCAAACTTCATAGTGACCCGCATGTAGCGAGAATAAATAAGAACTCATCAGTGGGGATGGTGGAAACGTCCACTGAGTTTTTTGATTTTTGTTCACTTGCTGAGTTGGAAGAGTCGCAAAAACAACTTTCCAGTCTTTTGGTGCGGTGATGTCCGCAGCAAAGGTGGCTTTTAAGTCCGGCTGGTCAAAACAGGGAAACACTTGATTCGCATCAAACGGCTCAAGTTTAGTCCAAACGTATACTTTTTTATCTTCTGGATCTTGGAAGCGATATATACCACGCCCGTTTTTAGAGTAGGATTGTTTGAATGTGATAACGACTTTGTTGTCGCCAACAAGAAGATCGTCTTTAGCTAATTGGATGCGGTAGTTTTCGTAAACTGCGGGTTTAGTTTTTCCATTGATTAAGAAGGTTTGGACTTCGCCACCTTTGAAATCTAAGAACGTGGCTGTTTGTGATGACAGAGAGAAGTTAATTTCTACACTGGCATTATACGTAGTAGCCTCGTTTTCCAGATCAAACGTTAAATTGTAGCGAGTTTTTGAAATCAGTTTAGAGCGGTTATCTGCTTCACCGCGAGTCAAATTTGAAAGCGGTGCAATTTTATTATTTTCAGGTGAATCTTTTTTGCTAGATGTCGAACACTGAACCAGTACCAAGCCTAAAATAAAAAATAATGGAAAAAGAAAAAATGGCTTCAGTCGCATAGATACCCCGTTTAATGCAATATGGAAAACAGGGGGCATTTTATGCACTAGAACTTCCTCGAGGCAAGATCAAAACGTAAACTGAGTCTCGCATGAAAACTGATGAAATTGTGATGGGGAGCCTGGTGAGCCCAGCTCGTGAACAGATAGAGTGAATGACTTAAAATTTAAGTTTTCTTTACCCATCTCAAAATCAAAGGCAGACGCGGTTTCCAAGTTTACAAATTCAGCAACGATAGACTCTGACGTTTCGTTGACGTAAGAAATAAGGGCTTCTGATTCAGCGTTGGGCGCCGTGTTGTTGCCGATTAAAATAGCCTTAATCTGGACGGGAGAGGCGTTAAGATCCACTAATTTAAGAGTTAATTGCGTGTCGGAGTGGCAAACTACATCTGTGCGGGCATGAGCCGAGTAGGCGCTTAAAACTAAAAAGAGTACGCTCAATAGGTATTTCATAAAGCTCCCAGATCTAAATGTTTTTAAATATATATAAAGCAGACCGGTGAGCATTTCTAGATTTTTTAACAACCAAGTAAGGGCTACCCGGTTGTCATTACTTTAGACAGTCAGAATTAGTTTTCGCAGCGTAGTTTCAGCAGAGGAGTTAAGCCGTCCTTGCCCATTTCAGAAGAGATAAGCAAATCAGACGTGCCGGGGATGTAGCTAATCGCTTCCTGTTGCTTGCCTGCCCGCGCGGGACTGTAGACGTAGTCAGTTCCAGCAATCCACGCCGTTTGAGCCTGTTTGGTTAGGCTTGACATTGGAATTTCAAAAACACCCTGATAGGTAAGGATAGCGACTGTGTCTGAAACTTCATTATAAGCCGCTCCAGTGATTTCCGTGTTGATCGCTGCAAATGATGATGGAAGCAGAGGCTTCAACGATAGTTTGCCGACTGATTTGAATTTCGGGTTGTCGCCAGAAACACCCGCATTTTTTTTCACATACTCAAGGGCGGCCACGTGAATTTGATCTGCTGTTAATAAGAAGATTTGTGCCGTCGTGCCGTTTTTCTCTTTTGTGATCAGAGTTAAGTTTCCTTTTTTATCTAAATAGAAACCTTCAGAATTGTGTGAGTGATCTGGATAGCTAACCGAAAGAACAAGATCCGGTTGTAGGTCTAAGCCTGCTGTAGCGAGATGATCTAAGTTTGTCTTTGTTAAGTTAGACTCTTTAAAAAAATAAAATTGGATCGATGGCCGAAATCGTAAATTATCACCGATATCGCCAATAACCAAACAGCTAGATTCCCCTAGGCATGGACCAACTGTCATGTCTTCCGTATCTAAGAAAAAACCAAGCCGGATGGGAACTCGTTGAGAGTTGTTCCCATCTGCGTCTGTGAAAAAAAATTCAGGTTCTGAGCCAGAATCATTGATATGATAAAGACGATTAGGGTAACGCTTTGAAAATGCCATACCGCTGGATTCGTCTAAGCGTGGTTCTTGAACCGTGAATGTCGCGTCTTGAACGCGTTGGGGGCATATTTGGGAGTGAGCGAAGTTAGCGAAAGCAATTGAAAGTAAAATAAATGTTTTCATGCTTAAAGCATAGGACGATATTAAAATGCCTGTCGAGAGGTTTTCTAAAACAAAATTTAGAACTGAGTGTTAACGGTTAAGGGATTTTATCAGACTGGCTTTTTTTTGACTCAGACTTGGGCTTGTTACTTGGTCAATATAAATCCGTGCTTGGTCTGTATCTTCGACCAATTGTGAGCTATATGCGATGGCGTAATTGAATTCATCGTTCTTCCAAGAGACTGATTTGTAACGGCTATGTAACGCGTATAGATTGCCCCAATCTTCATTGTTAATTAGATAAACGAACCAGTTTTTTAAGTGGCTGTTGCTATCCTGAAGTTGCATGCGATGAAATAAAGAGTAGGCTTTGATTTGCATTAAGTTCATGAGTTCAAGCTGAACGTTTAGGACGCCATCGTCTGTTTTCAATTCTGAAAGTAAATTAAGGGCACTGAAGTGTAAGTCTTTTTTGAAAAGAACCTGAGCTAAGTTAAGTTTAATCAAGTCGCTATTAGGAAATTTTAAGCGGGCGCGCTCTAATACGCCGTGAATGTTTTTCTCTAGGTCACCGGCTAAGAAGATTTCTGTGATCGTTAAGACTTCTTCCGCAGATTTGATTTTATTTTGGTCGATCGCAGACTCGACTAATTGTATGGCTTCATTTAGGAGCTTGTTTCTAACCAATTCTTCAATGTAAAACGTGAAGAGCGGGAAATTAAACGTGTTGTTTAACTGAGATTCCGACCAACGCAAAACACGGCTTAGTTCAGGCGGGTACTTTGATGCTGCTTTCAGGAATATGATTTCCGAAGACAGATTTTTTCCTAACATACTTTTCTGATGTTTTTCCAATTGATTCAGGCCGTCGGCAAAACGGTCTTTTTCGCTGTAAAGTAAAACGACCTTTTCTAAAGCTAGCGCCGTGTAGCGTATGGATAGTGATCTTTCAAGATAAGCGATACTGTCATTTACGGCCCCATGCTGGTGGCTAAAAAGGGCTTTAATCATGAAAAAGTCGGCGGGTGTGCTTTTCAAAAACGAATTTTTTTCTTTTTCGAAAACAGCTTGAGCTTGAATCCATTGATTATCTTCAATCAGCTTTAATACTAAGGCTTCACCGTCGTAGTTATCATATCGGGGATCGATGGATGGCTCAGAGACAGAAAACTGGCAAAGAAATAAAAGTAGTGTGATAAATTTCATATTCATTCCAATTTAAATTCGATTCTTCGTTTAATCGTCGACTCGACAGGATTTCCGTTTTGATAAGCCGCTGCGAATTTCCAATCTTTTACGGCGTCCATGGCCGCTGTTTCAAAATAACCTTCAGGATTAGCCTCAAGTACATCGATTGACTTGATTGCCGAGCTTTGATCAATCGTGATTAGCAATCGTACATAGCCAGTGATATTTTTTCTTTTAGCGGCATCAGGGAATTGAGGCTCCGTTTTAGATAGTATTTGAACATCTGTCGTTTGTGAGGATTTAGAACTGGCAAATGAACTCGATGCTGAAGCCTGTTGATCGGCATGCGAGATCAAGCCTCCGCCACCATTACTTGCGCCAAATGATTTTAGACCGGCGAATGGTGATGACGATACCGCTAACGGTTTTTCTACAGTGTTCGTTTTTTTGACTCGTTTAGGCGGTTGCACTTTTTCAGGAGGTGGACGCACTTCAACTTTGTTTATTTTATGTTGAGTCGCTGCCGGTTTGATTGGTTCTGTTTCCACCGCATTAGAATTGGAAAACAGATATGTCAATCCAGCGATAAAGACTACGGCGACAAAAAGTGTTCGTAGAAGTGCACTCATTTTAACTCTTTGCTAGCTGTGTGAAGATCCAACCGATTGCAAAGAAAACAAGAGCTAAGAAAAGTCCCGGCAGTAAATCCATAGTGCGATTGAATATGTTTTTTTCTTTCAGAATCGGCTGCATTTTGTTAAACGGTAATTGAACAAAAGCCGCCGCAACAAACGGAGTGTCCGCCGGTACCGAATCAAAGGACGATTCTGAAGTTTCTGCGTAGTAGCCAGAATCTGTTAGTGAAAGCACCGTCCATTTATTGTCTTTATTTAAGAAACGAACAAACGGACCCACGTGAAACACAGATCCTTCTTGCAGTGACTGATTTAGATCTGTGTAGCTTTTAGATGCTGAAAATACCTGTGACATTGACTCGATAGTTTTTGCTTGAGTATTGAGGACCGCTGTAAGGGACTCGTCTTTGGCGTCTGAAACCACTGGAGTAAAGTATTTCATCTCGTGGTTTTTTGTTTTGATCCATTGCAGGCGATCACTCAAGGCGGCTTGAGACTGTGTTTGTTTTTTTGCTAAACGACTGTATTCAGCGACTTCATTTTCGACCGTTTCAAGTTCAACAGCTAAACGTGCTTTTTCAGCGTGAAGTTCATCTAGTTGGCGGTCCAGATCTGCCGCTTTCATTTGCTTTTGGATTTTGAATTGGCTGAGCTGTTTTTCCAGAGTTTGTTTTTGACTAGAAACAAACTCAAGTTCCCGTTTAAAAACATCGACTTGAGCAAATGCCGATGCGGAAATCAGTAGGGGAAGGACGTACTTAGTCATAAAGTCTCCTTGGCTAGCATGCCGGGAGTCAGAACCAATTCTGAAAGCAGGCGTTCGCTATTTTTGCTATCTATAGATTCAACCAGTTTAATAATCTTATTTTTAATGGCGTCATCGCTGATCTGTTGGTGGAATAGACGCTGTCCTTTGCGATAGAAAATCCCAGTCTGACCAGCCGCTGTTTTGTAGTATAAACTAGTTAAGCCCAGACGAAAAATGGCTGCGTCGTGATCTACGTTTTCAATAGTTAGACGGCGTAATTTTTTTTGAGTTTCACCGGCTAACTTGCGTTCTGATTCTAGAAACTGACTCCATTGAAGAGTTGACTCGCTGAGAGGCTCTTTGTTAGCGGCTAACGCGGTTTTAACGGCTTTAATTTTATCAAGGCGCTGTTCGATATCCCAAGGGATGCCATTTTTAACAAACGCTTCGTACGTTTCGATTCCCTTTTCTAATTCAGGTTTTGAAAGCGGCACAGATTGAGCCTCATTCTTAGAGCTAACTTGCGATAAAAATTGAGTGCGTTTGATTCTAACTTCCGCTAGTTTTCTTTTTATCTCTTTGATTTCATCCTGAAGAGTTAAAATTTTTTCGGTGATACGATCGGTTTCAGCAGTTCCCGAACGAATTTCGCTTTGTAATTCTGAATTTATTGTTTCGAGGCGTGCACGTTCTGAAATTAATTTTTGAATGTCGGTTTCATTTGCCAGAACTAAAACTGGCAACAATAGGAATGGTAATAAGAGTAAAATTAAGTATTTCATGGATTCTCCACAGTCGTTACGCTGAGTTCTTTAACTCCGGCTGTTTTTGCTACGTCCATTACGGCAATGACAAAACCATAGTCTAAATCTTTATCTGCTGAAACGACGGCGCTAATTTCTGGATTTTTGTTTAGCTCAGCACCGATTTGACTACGAAGTTCATTTAGATCTGTTAGCTTTTGATTGATGAAGATTTCGCGAGCTTTATTCAGGGAAATTGCAATCGGTGCTCCTGTTTTTTTACTATCAGAAAAGCTAGATTCAGGAAGGTTAAGTTCCATCTGGTTTTGCTTCTGTGTCTGCGAAGTCACCATGAAAATAATCAAAACAACTAGGATGATGTCGACCAGAGGGACAATGTTTATATCCGAAATTTCTGCATCTGAGCTTTGCGCTTTAGCCATGTTGACCGCCCGGTGTTTTTTCTGAGTGAGAAATTTCAACTACATGTTGAACCAAGTCCAAAGTTTCATTGATGTACTTAACTTGCTTTTGGAAATAGTTGTAGGCAAGTACCGCTGGAATGGCTGCTAATAAACCGGCCGCTGTAGCAATCAATGCCGACGAAATACCGGCCATAACGGATCCTTGACCGCCGGCCGTCGTTTGCCCCATATCGTTAAATGATTTCATGATCCCTAGAACGGTTCCGAACAGACCGATATATGGCGCGTTGGAACCCACGGTCGCCAAGAATCCTAGGTATTTTTCTAGATTCGGTTTGTTTAAGTTTTTCACCGATTCAACCAGAGACGATAAGTTTGGCGTACGACTCGTGCGACAATGGTTGAGTGCCATCTTTAAAGTTTCACCAGGTAATGATTCAGAATTCGCGATGCGATCTAAGCCGTTGAAGTTTGCGCTCTGAATAAGAGGTGCGATCTCTTTTTTAAAGCCTTTACTTTGGGTCACCATTTTCTTTAGGCTGAAGTAACGATCAATGATCATGTATAGGCTCATTAGGCATAGGCCTAATAGTAGATAAAGTACTACCTGATCCGCTAAGTGTGCGACCGCAAATATACGATCATTCATTGTTACCTCCTAGTATTGGGCCCCACGGCCCATTAGTATTTTTTCAATTCTTTTTAAATTTGATTCTTGAACTATAGACAATGCTGTTTTTCCCGCCTGGTTTTTAAAATGGATGTCCGTTTTAAAGAAAGGATTTAACAAGGTACGAACTGCATTTTCCAAATTGTTAGTAACTGCATAAGTTAAAGGAGTTTCACCTGAAGCAAGGAAGAAGTTAGGATCTAATTTTTGTTCTAACAATCGCTTTAGTTCATCATTGTCTTCGGATTCCAAATAGCTAAACAGTTCATCCTGGTATTTTGGAAGCAGTGTCGGGTCTAACAAAACAAGAAAATTGATTTTCTCGCTACACATTTCTAGGGTGTCGACGCCCGTTTGATCTCTAAATTTGGGATCCGCGCCGGCGGCCACAAGATTTTTGAAAATAGCTTCGCGTTCCCAGAGAACGCTTTCGTTTAATAGAGTGCGACCACTATCTAGAACTTCATTTACAGAAAGGCCATTTTGAATAAGCTGGTTAATATCGCTCCACTTGTCATTTTGAATTGCGGCGGAGATTTGTTCCGAACGCGAAAGTACTATTTTTTGTTTTTGGTTGCCGTCATCTTTACGAGCATAGCCATAGTATTCCGCTTCGTTCTTGCTACATGCTAAGTTGAAAATCGTAGCTGCTGAAAATAATAGAATAAGTGGTAATTTCATAAAAAGTTGTAACTCCAGCTTACAGAGTAAGCGTCAACTTTTTTCTCTTGGCGAACGACTTCGCCGCCCTGAGTGTAGCGCACATCTGGGTTTAAAACATTCCGACCCCGGAACGAGATCAAGGACGATTTTGACCAACGATAGTTAGATGTTAAATCGATTTGTGGTTGTGGCTCTTCATAAATATCGGGACGGTTTTGCGTGCCAACTTCCGTAATTCTGCGACCGATCATATTGAAGACTAGATTCCAATTCCATTTAACATTTGGATTTTCATAGCTCACTTGCCAGTTAATGATATAGGGCGATTGTCCTTGTAATGGACGTTCTTTAGACGTTTGCAGCCCTAAAGTGTCGTTAGATAAATCTACTTTAGAGTCGATTGTAGATAAATTGTATGAAAAATAGAATCGTCTAAGTTCACGCGACAGGTAGCGCATGTTAAAACGATTTTCCAATTCGATACCTTGGCTATAAGCGCTCTTTGAATTTCCGAACGTTTTTCTTAAGTTTGGGCTTGGTTCAAATTGTGATTCAATAGGATTTGAAAACTCTTTTCTAAATAGACCGACTGATAAATATTCGTCTTCTTTCCAAAAGTATTCATAGCGATGATCAAAGTTTTGAATCAGGGTTGTTTTCAGCAGGGGATTTCCGACGGTTTCGTATCCAGAGTCTTCATCAATATACGGAGCCGTTGAAAGTTCTCGGAAGTCTGGACGAGCGAGTGTTTGAGATAAACTAGTACGTACTTTTAGTTTATCCGATATGTTGTAATTCAAATTAACCGCGGGCAGTTGATTGTAGGTCCTAATTCCCGAAAGTGAGGCGATGTCGTCCGGTGCGTAATAGTAGAATGTGCCGACTTCCATTTGATTGCGTTCTGTGCGCACACCAGCGCCAAGTTCCCAGTCAGGTCCTATTTGCCATTCAGTCCAGATGTATTGGCTATCCAGAGATTGTTTCCCGTAGTAACTATCGGCACTGTCGGTAACGCTTAGGAACTGAAATGTATCGGACCCTTTAAATTTATCAAAGATGGCATCAAAGTTTTTAGTTAAATCATATTTTTTTGCATTTACATCAGTGTCTTTAAAGTGAAAGCGGTAGACATCGCTATTGCGACGACGATCGTTGTGTGCGGCACCAACCTTAATTTTTGCGGACTCAACTTTGAACCAAATATCAACGTTGGCTTCTTGAGTTTTGTCGTCTAGAAAACCGTAATTGCGTCGATTGCCTGTAGTATCTGTATTGAATTCATACTGTTCAGTTCTTTGTAAGTACGTGTACTCTTTTGCGTCTGGAGCATATCGTGATGCATGTGAATCCTGAACTTTCCAATCTAAAAATAGGCCAGTGGCTTTGGTGTCATCTATTGCAGACTCGTTGCTTGTGACTAGGCGATGTAATCCTGAAAGCTGTTTGCGAGTTAATGTTCTTTCGATCCATTCAATTTGTGTACGGCGTCGTGATTTGACTGAATCGCCAGTCACTGAATAAGTTTTTACTCCGATTTCGTGACTAGTGTCGTTTAGGTTAAGCAAATTAAAACGGAATTTGTTTTTAGACTGACTTAACTCAAAGTCCAGCTGTGCCGATGACTTGATTTGATTTTCAAATGTTTCCGTTCGAGAGGTTTCATCAAGAGCCATCTCTGTATCGTTAATCGCATTCAGTTTTTTGCCATTGATAGAGCGACCGTCGTAAGAATTCGAATAGTTGGCGCTGCCCAAATGACTAAACTTGAATTCGTCCCATTTCCAAACTTTTCCCCAGTTTACAGAAAGATTTGGCATTGGTGTTGAGCTTGAGGAGTTTAGGTCGTAGGTCGACTTAAATTCTTTTCCCATTTGCTGAAGTTCGGGGCGAGAAAAACCTTGCGAACTAAGACCTTCGATTTTCTCAATCACGCGTTGTCTGTTTTCGATTTGTGACTTTACAGAAGTAGGCATTGTTCGAAATGAACGGTCCTTACCCCAGACATCATTTGGCGCTGATTGAGGAGATAGAAGGGATTCTTGAGTATCTAATGACAAACCCAATTTTACTGAGGCTTGATCCTGTGAAGGTGCGGACTTAGATGTTAAACTGATAAGACCGCCACCGAATTCAGCCGGCAAATCGGTAGAATAGCTTTTTTTAACTTGTATGTTTTCAAGTAAAGCCACGGGAAATAAATCGAGAGGCACAATTCGTCGAGAAGGTTCCGGTGACGGAACCGACTGCGAGTTGTAAAGAACCGACGAGTATCGTTCGCCCAAACCACGAACATACACATATTTACCATTCATTAATGTTAGACCCGAAACGCGTTTTAAAGATTGGGCAGAATCACTATCGCCAGTTTTAGCCATAGATTCAGCGCTTAGAACTTCACTGACCTGAAGAGAGGCTTTTTTTTCGTTTAATAATTCAGCTAAAGATCCTTTGATCTTAGGTGCCAAGACCATTATGGTTTCTTCGGATTGAGCCGTGGCTGTCGTAAATGAAATTTGAGATAGCAGAAAAACACAAACAGCCAGGTACCTTGCGGGACCTAGCTGTTGAGTGGAAAGAGAACGTTGAGAAGACGTTTGAACTATTTTGTAGTCCAACCTTGAGTCCAATCTTTCTTCGCGAAAGCACCGATGTGGTTAACTCCGTCAAAAAACAGGTCGTCAGAAGAAACACCCATTTTTAATACTGCAGATGTTGCCGCTGGCATGTAACCATTTAACTGAGGATCTTGAGTTGAGTTACCTTTTTGAGATGTAAACCATGCTTCTGTTGACCACGCATCTTTAGCTGCGTCGAATTCAAATTTTTTAGCGCTGTAAGCGATAGTGTTTTCGAATTTTAAGCCTTCAGCATAAACCGCAGTGCCAACTACTTTTGCACCATTAGTGAATGTTTCAGTATCGTCGATGTTAATTGCGGCTTTACCAGTTCCTACGATGATTGAGTTTACGATTGTCGCACCAGTGCCTCTTCGTAATGGAAGGCCAAACGCCGATTTAGGAGAACCAATCAATGTCATGTTAGAAATTGTTGGGTTCGAGCGTGGCATTGCGTTCATTGGTGACTTTAAGTTGTCCGCTTCAATACCATTATCAACAGCGTCTTGTCCTTGATCGATTAATAAGTGTTGAACTTTCCCAGTCCAGCCCATGTCCCAATCTAGTGAATCATCTTCGTTAGCAGTTAGAACTACGTACTTTGCGTTTACTGTGCCGCCGAAGAATTCGATACCGTCATCAGAGCTCATGTAAACTTGGATGTTTTCAACTGTAGTATCGCTACCAACTGCGTTGAATGTGATACCGTTAAGTTCATTATCTGGAGAAATCGGGTAACCGACATATTCGACACGTACATATTTAAGGACACCGCTATTGTCTTTTGCGTTGTTACCACCGAATTTTACTTGTTCAACTTTGATGCCTTCAGAAATAGCATCGCAAACCGCTACGCCAGCTTTACACGCGTTGATCGGTGCATTGCCGTTAAGTACTAGTCCACCCCAGTCCCCACGTTTAGGTGACGCTTGAGCCGATGTGAATACGATCGGTTTTTTTGCTGTACCTTGAGCGATGATTTGCGAACCGCGCATTACAGAGATAAATGCGGCTGGTAGACCAACAATTTTAGTTCCGGGTTCGATTACTAATTTAGAGCTTTGTTCGTTGTCGCCACCGATGAAAACGGCGTCGGTGATTACATATTCATTTTTAGCAGTTAGAGTTAATTGTGTATTAAGGTATTTACCTTTTAAAGCACAACGCTCTACTGAGTTTACTACCCCTAAAGAATCAGTGCCTGACGGACATACAGCCATTGCTGCCGTCGATACTAGCATACTGATAGCTATGATTTTTGATAATTGTGTGAACATCCGAAAACCTCCTAAGATAAGTTAGGAAATAGCGGAAGTTAGACTCATATACAATTTAGGATTCTGTTTGGAATCCTAAGGTTGTGTTCGGGTTTTGTTAAGGTTAGATTAATCACTCGACTTTATAAACAGAATCCATAGTATTTTACTAAGAGTTTATTTTACTCTTATATATTTAGCCGCCTCATCTTGCTTAATCACGGATTGAGTTAGAGCTTCTATTTTATCCGGTCTGCCAGCTAATTTTAAATAATTAGCAAAGACCGCGGCGGCCGCAACTTCACGATGGTCAGGGCTCTTGTGAGACGTTGTCCAGAATCCATCGTTAGCTTCTTGCGACGGAGTGAAGTTACCTATCATATAGTTATTCGTAGCACTGGACGTATCTCCGTCCGACAGAGGATCTACGACGAAGAAAATTATTTGTCCGGCTGCGCCTCGATCATTTGTCCAGTCGCCACCGCCAGTTGCCGACTCAGCGGACGCTGTCGATCCGTCTGTAGGAACATAGATCATTATTTTTTTCTTTGCGATGTGGGCATACTGCATCGCTTTTCCAATCCATTCACCAATCACTTCATCGCGTGCATCTGAAGTCGCGCGACTAACACCTTTGTAATCAAAGCCACCAAAATTTAGGTTGGCCGGACCCGAATTGCCGTTAATGGAATTGTAAATAATTTGCTTAGTGGCAGCAGCCGTACCTGTTTGGTTTGAATCGGTACCGAAAATAGTAACGAACTCATCGTTTTTATAAGCATCATGACTTTCTATCATGGGAAAGTCCTCAAACTTTGTGTATCCAGCGTGGTTCGCTAAATCTAAAAAACCGATAAATGGTCTAAAGACCGCTGGAATGGAAAGTTCAAGCTCATCCTTGCCAAAGAAAATGGTCGTTTGGTTTATACCATTCAGCATTTTTCCATTGGCATTTGCGGATGCGCGAACGAATGTGCCCCTTAGCCCCGATGCGGCTACATAGGTTTGAATATCGAAAGGGTTATTAGACGTATTATCATTCGATGAAACGGGTAGTGCATAGACGCGAGCGCTTTTTTCCCCGTCCATAGACAGATGCTTTTTTATACCTTTCATTAGACCACTCGTTTTATACCAGTTGGCGCCTAGGAATTTTTCGTGATTGTTTTCAACGAAACTTTTATCACCCATACCCATCTTGCTATAACTATTTAGGAAATTTCCGTCCTCATCCAACGGAATAACGTTGGCCATTAAAGCCGCGCCACCAGATAAGTTTACAGTCAAGAACGCCGGGTTACGTTCTTCATTTACGTATATGAATTGAAAACGTTCTGAAGTCGCTTGGCTACCCAGCTTATCAGAGGCGACTACCGTCAGGTAGTATTCCCCAGTTAGTTCTGCTGATAAGTCTAATGGAAATGAACAACTGCTGATGGTGCGATTTAGAACATCAGAGTTAACTAATGATTCAAGATAACATACCACTGAAGCAACGCCAGAGCCGTTTTCGCCGTCATCAATATTGACAGCTATCACAAGAGAATTTTTCGATTTAGTAGCTGACTCAGGCGAGACTAGTTTAATTTTCGGAGCCGTAGCATCACGGTAGAACTGATAGGAAAGAGTGCTGGTAAAGTAACCTTGCGGATCTTTCGCTCGCACTTTGAATGCATATTGACCATCAGTAAAAACACTATATTTGACACCACTTGCGCATGGCGAGAAGCTGCTTTCGCTGCCAAATTGACATTCAAATTGATTGAATGACAACCCATTCAATACTTCAAATGAAAACGAAACTTCCGAGTCTTTTACAAAGGCGTCTGGTTTTCCCGTAAGTGAAATGTACGGATAGGTAGGATCGATATTCCAGCTACTAGCTACTTCGTTCATATTACCGGCTTTATCAGCTACGCGAACTTTCAAGCTATGCGGTCCATTTGCTAAGCCAGAATAGGAAACGGGGCTGGTACATGTTTTCCATTCCTGGTCATCGAACAAACACGAGTATTCGCCAATTCCGGATCCACCATCGGTAGCTGAGAATGAAATTTCGACTTCGTTGGTGCCGATGTTTGCTGGCGGTGTTTTATTGAATGAAACCAGCGGTGCCAATGAATCCTTTGTCCAAACGACATCTTTTGGTAAAGAATATATCGTTGATTTGAAAATCGCTTTAACCGAAAGCGAATGCATTCCGTCAGTAAGACCTTCGAGTTTTAATGGACTCGTGCACGCTTCCCAGCTTCCACTATCTATTTTGCAAAGGTACGAAGTTGACGGGTCAATGCGACTATCGTTCATGCTGAACGCAAACACGGGAGCCCAAATGTTACTGAATTCTGGAACCGATTGTGAAAACTCTACGGTCGACTTACGAACTATTTCCGCAAGAACGTCATCATTATCAGAATTACTTTCTCCGATGGACTCAGCATCTACTGAGTAGCCAGATGAAGCATTGAGTTCAGGTTTATATTTACTGCAGTTTTGAAAGAGAATGGTAGTGCTAATAAAGGCACATATTATCCATGAAAATAGGACAAAACGACGCATAAACCCACTCCCCACGTACGTAAAATAACCATCGTCAAATTTACGTACCGTCTTAAGATACTAGCACAGATATTTCGGCGGTTTATTATTTATCGTTTTGAGACAATTATAATGTGACAAAAGTATCAATTGCGTAGTCAAATTGATACGCAAAGGGGAACGAAATGCAGCATTTTAAAGTTTTAGTCTTGGGATCTGGTTCTGGGGGATTATCAGTCACTTCAAAATTGTTAGAATATTTGTCTCCAGTACATGTAGCGATTGTCGATCCATCACCGTATCATTTCTATCAGCCTTTTTGGACTCTAGTGGGGGGCGGCGTTGGAACTAAAGAAGAAACCAGGAAAGAAACTAAAGATCTGATTCCAGAGGGTGTTACTTGGCTTAAGGTTGCCGTTTCAAAAGTTCATCCCGAGAAAAAAACTGTGACTCTGGTGAATGATCAGGTGGTGACTTATGATTTCTTAGTTGTGGCCACAGGATTAAAACTAAATTGGGAAAAAATTGAAGGTCTCGAAGGTAATTTAGGAAAAAATGGAGTCTGTTCAATTTATGAATACGATCAAGTTGATTACGTTAAGGAATGCATTCGTAATTTAAAGTCTGGCGTTGCCTTGTTCATCATGCCGCCGACACCTATCAAGTGCGCGGGCGCTCCTCAAAAAATTATGTATTTGGCAGATTCTAGTTTCCGTCAAAACGGTGTGCGTGATAAAATTCATGTGCATTTTGCGACTGCGGGTAAAGCTATCTTTGGTGTCCCGGAATTTGCAAAAGCTCTCGATAAAGTCGTAAAAGCTAAAAATATTCAGACTCACTTCATGCATAAACTGGTTGGTGTCGATGCGGCCAAGAAAACGGCCTTCTTCGATGTTACAGATGCTGAAGGCAAAGTAAGTAAGAAAACAATTCAATATGATATGCTTCATGTGGTTCCGTCTATGTCGGCTCATAGTTATGTGGCTGAATCGGGGCTGGCATTTGAAGATGGCGATCAAAAAGGTTGGCTAGCCGTTAACAAATTTACTCTGCAACATATAAAATATCATACGGTTTTCGGTGTGGGCGATGTAACGGGTATTCCAAATTCTAAAACAGGGGCTGCCATTCGGAAACAGTACCCAGTGGTCGTAAAAAATATAATTTCGGCAATGAACGGAATGAAACTTGATGATCATTATGATGGTTATTCATCATGTCCGCTTGTCATAGATTACGGTAAAGTTATTTTAGCAGAATTTGGTTATGATAATAAATTGATGCCTTCATTCCCATTTGATCAGACGGTTCCAAGGTCATCTATGTGGATATTAAAACGCTGGTTACTGCCGGTCATGTACTGGTACGGAATGATTAAGGGGCGCTTTTAGTCCTACTGTTTTTGTTGAGTGTTTAGTTTATAGACGTTCTAACCTATTATAATCGCACTAGAGTTGGCACTCATTTGCATATCACGATGCCTATGAGAATAAAAGTTGGAATAGCCGTCATTATAGGTCTTGTATCTATTTCGACATATAGTCGCACATTCATCCCCGCATGTATAAATACTTACATAACTTCGGGTAAATACGGGGAACGCTTTTTTCTTGATTCCACTAATAAAAATTCTGGCATAGAAAATCCAAAACAGCTGCGTGTAATGAGTCAAAATTTCGAAAATTTGGGCGAGTTTAAAGAGAAAACACGTATCAAGCAAATGGTAGACGGAGTTCTGAGGCAGGTAAAATTAGAAAAAACTATCGTAAAGTCCCATGGCCAAAATCTAAGAATGGCTGCGCGAATTAATAAACAAGATCCAGACGTAATTATTGGAATGGAAGTTAAAGATCTAGAGGCCGCGCAGAAGTTTTCTGTTGAATATTTGGAAGATAAATATCAAGCGATTTTAATTGAGGGCAATGATAGCCGTGGAATTGATGTGTGTTACTTTGTGAAGCGAACGTTGAATTTAGATTTTGAAGTCGAAAGTCATAAAAATTATTCACTCACTAATCTTCCTAATGATCCAGTATTTTCTCGAGATTTTCCTGTGCTTTATGTTCGCCCAGCAGGAGCCACCAGAAATTCACAGCCAGTCATGGCTATATTTGCAAGTCATTTAAAATCAAAACTGGGTGATTCAGACGGTAATGATAAGTCTTTTGTTAAACGCTCCGAGCAAGTTAATGCGAGTATTGCAATTATGGGAGAAATAGAGAAAAAGTATCCGGGAATTCCGATGGTTATGGGCGGCGATTTCAACAATGATATTCGTGTCGCGCCAGAATTTTTGCCATTTTACAAAGCTGGTTTAGTAGACTCATTAGACTTCGACAGAAATCCTATTCCTAAAGATTTTCGAAATACTCAATATTTTTTTAAACGCGATGATTCTACCCCAGACGATAAGTTTGATTCCTATTTAATTTCTAATCAATTAGACGCGATGTTTGTGAATCCGGAGTTTGGGAAATATATAGTGTTGTCGGGTATTCAACGTGATCTGCGCCCAGATGGAACACCATCTGTAGATCCTAAAACACCGGAGGCCGTAAACATGCGAGCTTCCGATCACGACGGTCTGTACCTAATTATAGATTTTGCAGCGATGCTGCAAAATCTAACTCGCCAATAGCTGAGTATTTTAATCTTTTAGAATAAAATCTTTTACCGCATTTACGACAGTTGGGTCTTTTAAAATTCTTCGATGCCCAAGTTCTTTAGTCATCATCAAATGGATTGCGGGCCAATTCTTTTTTATGTCTTCAGCTGCGCGAAATGGAACTTCTTTATCGCCATGATCGTGGACGACCATTCCAGGAATTGACAGACTATTTCCGATGACACCCACATTCATTTTTGATACAGGTAGTTTTACTAAGTCTGTGAGTTCATCTAAAAAATACTGTCGAGAGCGGGCACTAATTTTAATGGCCTTCAAATAGTTTTCAACGACCAGTTCGTAGCGGGAAGGACCGGCAACCAAAATTAATTTTTCAACATTAAGCCCTCGGGAGGCGGCTAAAACTGAACAACCGGCCCCAAACGAATGCGCAATGATAGCTTTGTACGGTCCCAGGGTTTTTTGAATATCAATTAGAAATTGTGAGTATTCACCAACATGAGTGAATTTTCCTACTGAGTCGCCGTGGGCTGGTCCATCTACCGCGACAACTCGAAAACCGCTGCGTACGAGCGGGTCGGCAAATGCCGCCATTTGGGTACCTCGGCCGCTCCAGCCATGCACTAGAATGACGAGTGGATTGTTTGATTCTCCCCATTCAAACGCTGCAATTCGATCATCAAGAGTGTATTTTTTTGCTGAGTTAAAATAATTGATTTCTGAAATAGGTCTCTGAATTCTTTCCGGAGTAAGAAATAGTTGCCGGGCCCATTTCGAAGTCATCTTAGGAAAAAGAAAAGATGTATATTGCCAGCTCGATATCCACAGCTTTTGAAAGCGAGAGAGGTTCATTGCTAAAATATAACTAAATAATCTCATTCAGACATTAAGATTCTAACTTTCTCAAAATACTACAGGACTTGCTGTCAAGGAATCTTAAGTGAACATGAATTTAGGTGTAGAAAAATCTGCTAAACTTCTAAATGAAGTTGTTGGCTTCTGTGCGGTGACACCGCCGACAAAGTTACCATCCCCTATTCCAGAAGGTAACGTCTACGATAAATTAGTCTATTCGAAGCTGAAAAAAAAACCGGTTCCTCGTATCAAGAAAGAAAATAAAGAATACATGACTCAAGACGATCTTGTTAATATCGATTCTCTGGCGCGAACGTTATACGGGGAGATGGCTAAGTGTTATCGCTATGGACTTGAGTATCCAATGACCGTGGCTAAGATTATTACCAATCGTACTAATGATCCGGGTGGGCATCGTACTTTCATCCAAGGACAACATTACCCTGGTAAGCCGACTGCGGCCAAAGTCGCAACGACGGGAAATCAGTTTTCGATGTGGCTTAGAAATGCTGGCGGTCCTTTACATCATGGATTGTGTCCACCTCGTGAATTAGGAAAACCATTTTATCGAAGTAAATCCGCGTCCAAATTTGAAAATGATATTTGGATAAATACGATGAGGATAGCCACCGAGGCCGTTCTTTACCCAGAACAATTTGCAAAGCGAACAGCGGATATTAAGGGTAAACATTATACATCTAACTTAGCCAAAGATCGTTTTACAAATCGTCTTTCTAGGGGCGCCAAGTTCATTGAAAAAATGAATCAGGTATTTCCAAAAACCGAAGGGCGAACGGTGAATTACAATCGCTGTCTAGAAGCTTGGGTTGAAAAACCAAAAAAATAGTAGAACAACCCACTGAGTTTTTAAACTAGATCGCTTGCGACCTTGCCGAACCAATGAGATAAATAGGCTAGCGGGGGGCGCATGAGTTTTTCTATTTTAGCCATTTTGTTTTTGGCTTTAATCACTACATTTTATTTTGTATATGGTCGCTGGTTATCAAAACTATTAAAACTCGATATCCATGCAAAGACTCCGGCGCATGAAAAACGGGATGGCATTGATTACGAACCCGCGACTCCCTTTTATTTGTTTGCTCAGCATTTTTCTGCGATCGCGGCGGCGGGGCCTATCGCAGGACCGATCTTAGCGGTGCAAATGTATGGTTGGGTTCCGGCCGTGTTGTGGATCTCTTTGGGGGTAGTTTTAATTGGTGCGGTCCATGATTTTACCAGCTTAGCGGTTTCGGTTAAACATGGTGGCGCGAGCATCGCGCAAATTGCAAAAGATAATTTAGGTCCGAAATCGGGCTTCGCAATAATGATTTTTATTTGGCTTGCACTTGTCTATATCATCGTTGCTTTTTCTGATATTACGGTGGGCAGTTTTATTTCTGGTACTGAAGAACTCATGGCGGGTGGACAGCAAACATTTAAACCGGGTGGTGCTGTGGCCTCGGCTAGCGTGTTTTATCTTTTACTCTCTATCATCCTCGGTTTGCTGAATAAAAAGTTTAAAACTCCGGATTGGGTAGCGATGGTTGTGTTTGTCCCTCTAGCTATCGGTTGTGCTTGGTTAGGTACCTATACGTCAGATTGGTTTGATCTGGGGTATAAAACATGGGCATTGATAATCATATTATACTGTGGAATTTCATCCGTGTTGCCCGTGTGGTTTTTACTTCAGCCGCGTGGATTTTTGGGGGGATTTCTTTTATACATAGTTCTTATTTTAGGTGTGATCGGAATATTTTTTGGAGACTATTCCATTCAACAGCCGGCCTTCAAAGAAGCGGCCGCCGGAGCGTCAGGATCTATGTTTCCATTTTTATTTGTAACGATTGCATGCGGTGCGTGTTCGGGATTTCATGGCATTGTATGCTCAGGAACGACGTCGAAACAAATCGATAAAGAAACGCACTGTCATCCAATTGGATATGGCGCCATGTTGGCAGAAGGGTTCGTAGCTTTAATTGCGGTCGTTATAGTCATGATGATGAGTCAGGAAAGTACGGCCGGATTAAAACCTGGAGTTATTTATGGTCGTGGCATCGGTGAATTTCTTACGCTGCTTATCGGTGCAGAAAATAAAACATTTGCGATTACGTTTGGTGCGATGGTGTTTTCAACGTTCGTATTCGATACCTTAGATGTGGCCACTCGTCTAGCGCGCTATTTGATTCAAGAACTTACAGGCTGGAAAGGCTTTATGGGGTACGGAGTCGGAACCGTGATTACGTGCTTGATGGCATTAGCATTCTTGATGCAAATGAAAGAAGGATCGTGGGCTGCTTTCTGGACATTGTTTGGTGCCAGCAATCAGTTGTTAGCCGCTTTAACTTTATTATCGATTACATTTTGGCTTCGCAAATCGAAGCGTCCGATTCTTTTTACACTGATCCCAATGTTTTTTGTATTAGTGATCACAATGTGGGCATTAGGACTGATTGCAATTACTAATTGGCAAAAGGCGCAAGGATTTGATTTTGCCATGATGAATTCCTTAGGTTCAAGTGCACTTGTGATCCTTGCTATCTATATTTGTATTCAGGCCTTGTTTAAGGTTCTTCTTGAAAAAAGGGTGAGTGCGTAGTCGTATGAGATTAGTTCATCCGAAAAAACAGCAAGGTAAAAAAATTGTCGTAATCGTCGGGGCCGGGTTTGCAGGACTAAATGCTGCTAAAGCATTGTCAACGTATCCTGAATTATACGTAATTTTGTTAGACCAGAAGAACCATCACCTATTCCAGCCGTTATTATATCAAGTAGCAACGGCGGGTTTAAATCCAGGCGACATCGCCGTTCCCATTCGAAGTCAGTTTTCGGGAAATGATAATGTTGAAGTTCACTTAGGAAAAATCACCAAAGTAAATTTAGAAACTCAAGATATTGAAGGAATTCTAGAAGACCGACAAGTTCCTTACGACTATTTGATTTTAGCGTGCGGAGCACGCGATAACTATTTTGCACACCCCGAGTGGGAACAGTATGCACCGGGCTTAAAATCCTTAGGGCAAGCAACTGAGATCCGTCGACGTATTCTATCGGCATTTGAAGAAGCCGAAAATGAACTAAATTATGAAAACTTTCAGCCGCTGTTGACGTTTATCGTTGTGGGTGGTGGTCCTACGGGTGTTGAACTTGCGGGGGCCATAGCGGATATTTCTAAAACTGTTTTGATCCGCGACTTCCGTCGTATTAATCCATCCCAAGCGAAAATAATTTTAGTTGAAGCCGGGTCACGCATTTTGGGCGCTTTCTCAGAAGATATCTCTGCAAAGGCTAAACGTGATCTTGAGGCCCTCGGGGTTGAAGTCAGAACGGGTACTCGCGTAGAAGATATTAATAAAGCCGGAGTCACGATAAACAAAGAATTGATACCTTCAAAAAATATTTTCTGGGCAGCGGGAGTTCAATCGGCACGTTTGGAATTTTCTAAAACAGTTGAACTGGACAAGGGCGGCCGAGTAAAAGTCATGAAAGATTTGTCGGTGCCCGGATTTAGAGATGTTTTTGTGATCGGTGATATGGCGGCGGTTGAAATGGGTGACGGCAAGTACGTCCCTGGGTTGGCTCCTGCGGCCATCCAACAAGGAAAATTCATCGCAAAGGTAATTAGGGCAGACTTTCAGAAACGATCTCGGCCTGAGTTTAAATATTTAGATAAAGGAATAATGGCCACGATTGGAAAAAATAAAGCCGTTCTTGAAGCTAATGGTCTAAAGATGACCGGCTACTTGGCTTGGTTAGCTTGGCTGTTCATTCACGTTTTCTATTTAGTGGGATTCAAAAACCGTATTGCCGTAATGTTGTATTGGGCGTGGAGCTATATTTTTTCAAAACGTGGTGCCCGCTTAATTATAGAGAAAGATAATTACTAGGACGCGTCTTTTAATTCGGCGAAAGCATTTGCCATTGGGATCGTATACACCGCGGGAGCGGGATAGTTCTGAGGCAGATGATACCGATCTCGATCTAGGTTTTGAATCGGTGCATGGACTTGCAGTTCGATTGAGTCTTTAGTAACTTTGATTTGAATGGGATTGACGATAGCTTCTTTGGTCGTTGAAGGTTCTATTGTTTTGATATCGACCTCTACAAATTCTTTCGCACTTGGTTTTGTTTTTCCATTTAGGGCATAAGATAGTGCGTGAACAATTTTTTTGTTTAAAGGATCCCCAACGATAAGCTCTAGGCTTAGGTCATCCATTTCAGCTCGTCCATTCGGAAAGCGGCCAACAATTTGAATACCATTTTTGCCGAATAGTTCTGGATCTTTTTTTATAGCATTCTGAACTTTTTCCGCGACGGATTTTATGTCTTTAAGGCCATAAGGTTTGATTCGAGGTGTTTGAGAATAAAACTGATTGTGTTGTCGAGACAGGAAACGATCGTAAGCGAACTCCGGCGCGTGTCCTTTCTGTATTTCGACCTCGATAAATTTTTTAGCTTGGAATACTTGATTGGTGATTACATCAAGTGCGTCTCTCGGTGAAATTAGGCCATATGATTTTCTAAATAAAATTCCTTTTCGAATCCAGGCCTTGTCGCTAGCCGCAGAGTAGGCTGCGGCGATCAAATTTGAAAGTTTGGTTTGAAGATTTTCCGGCATTTTCGCAAAAACGGGTACTAGCGCATTGAAAAGTGCATCGTTTGACTGGGGCCTTTTGGTGGCATCGTGTACAAACTGTTCCCAGGCCTCGGTATCGTAAAGAGCAAGTCTAATTAACTGCCGTGCATCTCGGGAGGCGGTGAAGCCTGATACGGAGTTATTAACTTGGAAGTGCACATCACGAGCCGCTATAGGATTAAGTCCGAGTACCGTAGAAACTATTTCATCGGCAGACGCCGACGCAGTTGATTTCTTAGACGGACGTACATTAAGAGAAAAGTTCTCTAGGCCAGAATGTAGTTTATTTTCAAGCCAACGTACATCGTGCCGTTTTAATGAAGAAACCAACGCTAATTTCGGGTGCTTAAAGTCATTTGTTTTAATCGTATAACGAGTTGGAGCTTCGTAATTATACTCCATTAAAACACTGTCTTTATGAAGAGGACGAACGGCTGAATACACTTCAACTTGAATTTCGGATGGAGTAATTCTTAAAAAGAGCGGATTGATCTGTGCCGCAAAGTGTGCCGTTGTTGTTGCCCACATAGCTTCTACAGTAAATTTTGATGGGAAAGGGTAAATCAGCATGGCTTTGTTAACGGCGGAGCTCATGTCATCTAATAAATCGTGCATTTCCGTATGGGAAATTCTTGAATCTAAATCAGTATCAGAAATTTTTGCACGACCGTTTGGGAAACTACCAGTAATTGTAATAGAAGCTTGGCCTGTAAATTTATTTATATTGTCTTGCAATACTTTCTGAATCGCCTCGGCAACCGTGATAATTTCCGCTGTCGAATAGTTGCCACGA
>DDVI01000104.1:39789-93240 GCA_002345205.1 Bdellovibrionaceae bacterium UBA2316
CGTTTTTAGGAACTGTAGATATCGGGTATACGTTTCAAGAGCATTATTAGTAATTTCATAATCTTTTTTGAACCATTCGTCGGGCTTAATAATATGTAAAATAAGCGCGTCGATGGAACGCTTTGGGGCTAAACGCAAATTCGTACGAAATGGAAATTTAGTAAAATTAACTTTGCTTAACTTGGAATAACTAGGTGTAACTTTAGCCAACACGTCAGCCTTCAAGTTTTCTGGCATAGAGCGAATAAGAGGGATGAGTGAGTTCACCAAAGAATCATCAAGAAGTGGCCCTCGCATAGCGCGATCAATAAATTCAAACCATGTTGTTTTGTCGTACAACGCCAGCAAGACTATGCGGCGAAAGTCACGATGTCTCGATTTGTTTTTTAGGACTTGCTCTAAGAGCGCCTCTTTTTGAACGGTCGATAATTTAATGAGCTGGTCGACTAGCGCTTGGGTTTGGGGATCCCCTTTAGGAAACGCTAACCAGTCGGTATCTTTTTTCTTACTGTCATCTAGAGATTGAATTTTTTTTGCGAGTATCGTGACTTCAGATTGACCATAGTATAAAATACATGTCGATGCAGGACGTTGGGCGCTCAGTCCATAGGCATAGATAAGTGTGCTAAACACACATAATGCTATGATTGTTAAACGCAAACGTACCACAAATACCTTCCTAATATCCAAATGGATACTTTTAAAACACTAGGACGTTTTTAGGCGTCTTAGCGATAGCAATAGTCGGACAAAATTCGATAAAGACGCCGTTTAAATCAAATGAATTGATTTTTAGGTCGCCTTTTAATGAATCCGTTTTGTCAAAATTTAATTTTGCCAAACTAATGCCATTAGGAAGAGAACGTTTAGCCTATGTTTTTGGTGGTTTAGTCGTCGCGTCTTTTTAATTCGTATATAAACCGGTCGCTCGTTTGGCAGATTTCAAGATCTTTTTCTGAACGTCCGACCGTACGATACAAATACAACATTCCATTTTTACTTTCGATCGAAAGTTCCCCAACAGGAATAATATATTTGAATACGTCACTGGCTAAAATTTCCTTTTTCTTGGTTTCGCAAACTTCAGATGTTGTTGCACCTGGCTTTACAGTATCTGGATTAGAAATTTGAACCCAATGGCCTTCTTTCGCCCACTGTTGCGTTATTGAGTATGTACAGGCTGCTGCACTAGCTCCTTGTCCACTGGTGAAGGTCGATGTTACCTCAGGGCCTTGAATTTCACTTAGTAATAAAGCTAGCTTGGTGGGGCTTGAATCGCTGTTTAAATTTGAATTAATAAAATCAGCCAAAGTTCCCGTCGCGCCATTTGGACAGGCAATACGGCTGAGTGTCCATGTACCTTTGAATGCGGCAGGGATTTTATTGCTGTTATTCGCTCCAGAGTCTGTGGGAGTCGTAGAGCATGCGATAAAACCAAATGCCAATAGGGATATAAAAATAAATTGATACTGAGTCATAGTCCTACCTTTTATCTGAATCCTATTTTAGGAGTGAAATGCGCCCTATATCAAGAAGCAACATCTGTAAGAAATCAGATTTATGTCTTCCTGCGGCGATGCCGTTACATAAATTCCCAGGTCCTGTTTTCCACCAGAAAACATCAGCAATCATTTTGTTTGACTCAATATCCATCTGCTTCCATCGTTTGAATATGGATTCAATGCCCAGTGTTTTACTTCAGTATATTAACGAGAAGAAAAAGAAAAATTCGCGGTACTCCTTGCGATCCTTAGCGAAAGGGATCGAAATCAGTCCGTCTCAGTTATCAAGTATAATTAACAAAAGGAAAAAGCTATCTCCCAAGCAGGCAATTAAAATCATTCAGAAATTGAATCTGACAGAACAGGAAAGTCTGGAGTTGCTGTCGGATATTCATCCTGAACTGAAAAATGCCCTAAATAGAAAAATGGAATTAAGACAATTAAGCTCCGACGAGTTTGCATTAATTTCTAATTGGATTCATTTCGCTATACTTAGCCTTAGTTACTTTAAAGACAATAAAGCGTCGTGTTCTTGGATTGCAAATCAGTTAGGCGTATCAGAAGTTGAAATTGAACCAGCGTTTCGTCGATTGGAAAAATTGGGCCTGGTGGAAATACGTGGACTTAAATTTTGCCAGACATCTAAGCCTTTAACTACGACGACCGATGTACCGTCAGAGGCGATTCGATCCCATCATCGACAGAATTTGCAGAAAGCTTTGATCGTTTTAGATAAAGTTCCCGTTTGGGAACGGGAGTTCTCATCCATTACGTTGCCCATTGATTTTAAGGATATGCAGAAAGCTAAAGACATGATTAATGACTTCAAAAAGAAACTCTATAGAGAGCTTAAGTGTGACGATCCGACGGATGTATACACGTTATCTTTACAATTTTTCCCATTTACCAATCCAGAAGCAAAGTAAGGTAAGTTTATGAAAATTCAGTTTTTAATTTTATCGTTTCTTGTCGCGTTTTCAAGTCAGGCTCAGAACTTGGTAGGCAATGGAGGAGATGTTATTGCCAGTGAATTTAATTCTATTGCGCGAACAGCTGTTTATTTTTTGAAGTTAAGACCTTTGCCAACAGATGATCAAGCGTTGATTTTAAAAATCGAACAAAAGATTGAATTTACTCTGGTGGAATCTGTGACCGACTCCTTAATTTTAAATGGTCGAGAAGTAGATGCGATTAACTACCCAACTCTAAACCATATTAAAATCAGTCGCAAACGTTGGGAGCAGGTCAGACTACGTAATCCCTCAGAACGCGCAATGATCGTTTTGCATGAGTACATTTGGATTGCGGGTACGGATGACTCTGCCTATGCGACATCATCGCGTTTGGTAAAAGAAATTGCGATGAGTTTAGATCAAAACTCGGTTTCGACAGAAAATTACCAAGTGGTTCTGGGTGAGTTCTATGCGGAATTAAATTTATTTCGAGCCGATATTTTAGGGATGCAGGCCTTGGGATCGGTTGATTTCTATTCCTACTGCTACGCCGCTGGCTTGTTAAAGGTTCATACTGATCGCGTCAGTCAGTTGTTAGGTGTTTTGAAGTCCTCGGACGCTGTTAAATATTTAATGATGATTACCCAGTTTCCTGAGTCTGAACTGTAGTGAGACATACAGAAAGTGTTCGCAAATTGAAAACATGTTGCCGACATTGTTTATTTTTAGTGTGAAGAATTAGACAGTTAGGTAGAGTTCAAGCTGATACTTGGTTTATCAAGGCCCTATTTAGTTTCGCCGTTTTTCCAACGATACTATTTGAGGTGGGGGATTTAATGAATACTACTAAACGTATTGGGATTAAACGTGTGACGGTTGTTATTAGCTTTTCTCTTTTTTTAATGGCCTTTCAAAATTGTGGCAACGTGAACTTTTCAACTCAAGACACTGAAACGCCCTCGGCGGTGGCCGGTGTGATACCGCCCAGTGCGGACGCACCTAGTAATAGCGTTCAATTTGAAATTCCAGATCAGCCGTATGAAAAACTTTCGGAAAGTTCATTTTTTAAGCTCGCGGACAAAACCGCCGTAAACACTTTGACCTACGTAAATTTTAAGCTCTATTCGCCTCAGTATCCACTATACAGTGATGGTGCAAGCAAACGACGCTGGGTTTACGTACCAGAGGGTACGGCAATCGATAACAGTGATCCGGATAGTTGGGTTTTTCCGAAGGGGACGATTCTATTTAAGGAGTTTTCGGTAGGTGGTAAAAAAATTGAAACTCGTGTTTTCGAAAAAATAACGAACCAAAGCGGTTTTTCAGCGTGGCGGGCGTCTGTTTATGTCTGGCTAGCGAATCAGCTAGATGCTGATTTGTTAAAAGTCGACAATTCTTATAGTCAGACCGATATTGAAATGTTGCCTTATCAAGCCAATGTAGTTGGGTCCCAATATCGAATGGTGACGATGACCCAATGTCAGACTTGCCATGCAACGGTTAAAGATGTGTCTCAAGGGTTTAGCTATTTACAATTGTCGGATGCTTCTAAGTCTATCAATGTATTTAAGTTGGATAAGCTGGGGTACTTTTCAAATTCAATCAATCGTTTAGATAGTATTCCCGGGACGGAAATGGAGCGGGCGGCAATTGGTTATATTCAATCTAACTGCGCGACCTGCCATAGCGGTGTTGGCCCGGGACCTCATAATTTTAGACATAAATCGACGAGTCAGACACTGGCTGAAGAACCGTTAATCAAAGCAATTGGCGCCAGTTCTGGGTTAGTTACATTTGGAGCGCCATTAAATTCACGCCTATACAATCGAATGGCTAATAAATCGATGCCTCGAGTGACTTTATTTACTCAGGACAGTGCCGGTTTGAAACTGCTTGAAGATTGGATCACAAATTCTGTGATGCCTTAATGTCACAGAAGAAATATTAAGCAAAAACTCGATGTTTGATAAAGCACATGAATTGAAATTTATTTAGAGGCGTCTTCACAAGCTGTTTACTTGTGTTCAGTATTCATGTAAGTACTCGCGTACAAAATTTTTTCGTCTTTCAATGTGGCCTTCAAGTTGCTCTCTAAATTTGCTGTGAACAGTTGTTGAAGAATGGATGGCTTAATATGCGTACTGTACTTGCTCTAGTTGTTTTTTCCCTATTCAGTGGACTCTTTCCCCAAAATGTAGCCCGGGCTCATGCGGTGTCAGCCGAAGAATACCAGTTTCCTTTTCATGATCCATGGATTGCTTCGATATGTTCGGCAGCCGTGATGTTCAAAGGTGGCATGGCTGAGCGTCTTCAGCTCGAGGTGCGACCAGAACGTCGGACGGTTAAGTTTTTAGAAAACCGCAACAAGGTGATCTTTAATTTGTTTGAACAAAAGGGTAGGTTGGCTCCCCTGGTTTTTGTTCTGGGGGGAACCGGGGCGACAGCGTCTTCGGCTGGCGCGATGAATACGGCTCAACAAATGTTTGATTTAGGCTACCACGTGGTGACGTTGCCAAGTTCGATGAATTATCAATATGCCATCAGTATTAGTGGAACGGGTGCACCTGGCTACGTTCCAAACGACAAAAAGGAATACTATAACTTATTGCAAGTTGTTACTAACCACTTAGTTCAGGCTAAAAGCCTTCAGATCGAAAACTACTCAATTATAGGGTATTCGCTGGGCGGGCTAATGGCTGCATTCTTGGTGGACGAAGATTCACAAAAACAAGTATTCAATTTTAAAAAATTAGTGATGATTAATCCAACAGTGGATATCGGTTACGCGATCGACGTTTTAGATAATGCTTACGATGCCGGCGCACGCATTTCTGAAAGTCGTAAAGAATTTATTAATTCGTATGTATTTAGCGTAGGTAGTGATGTTTTAGATCATGGTTTCGATATCGAAAAAATTTTAAATGCCATAGGGACTTTGAATTTAACCATGGATGAACGTCAGTGGTTGGTGGGGTATAATTTCCGTAAAGACCTTGGTGACGTAGTGTTGGCAAGTCAGCAGATCAATGATTTAAATATACTTAAATCGAAAATAGGTCGTTTTGAAATGAATGAACGTCTAGAGGAAGCGCGTTCCATTAGTTTTAATCAATATATGCGTGAAATTGTGTTCCCCGGTCTAACTATAGATAATAGTTCATTAAAAAATCTAGTGCAGCAATCGAGCTTATTCTCACTAGAGGGATTACGTAATAACCCAATTGTTTACATTTTTACGAATGCCGATGACTATATCCATCGACAAGAAGACATACAGTTTATGAGTGATTTCGTCGGTGAGAATAATTTTTATTTATATCCTCATGGCGGCCATGTTGGAAATTTATGGTATCCTAAAAATCGTTCCGATTTAGAATCGGTAATGAGATTTAAATAGACGATGCAACCAGACCAGACGGTCTCGCGATTGTCTTGAGCTCGGTTTTAGAATAAAACTGAGCTATGAAAAAATCTAAAATTAAAATAATGCTGTTGGGCTCTGGCGAGTTAGGTAAAGAATTTGTAATATCAGCTCAACGGTTAGGTTTGCATTTAATCGCGGTTGATAGTTACTCTGGCGCTCCCGCGATGCATGTCGCCGACGAGTTTGAAGTTATAGACATGCTGAATGCAAATGAATTGGATCGCATTGTTCGAAAACACCAGCCTTCTATAATAGTCCCTGAAATTGAAGCCATCCGGACTGAAAAATTAAAAGAATTTGAATCCCGTGGTATTCAAGTCGTACCGACGGCGAAGGCAACTCATTTAACAATGAATCGCGATGCCATTCGTGATGTTGCGGCTCGTGAACTAAAACTTAAAACCGCAAAGTTCTTGTACGCGGAATCATATGAAGAGTTATTTGCTGCGAGTAAAAAGATTGGATTTCCAAATGTCGTCAAACCGGTAATGTCATCTTCGGGAAAAGGACAATCCGTCGCACGTAACGAAAAAGACGTTTTAAAATCCTGGGATTACGCCGTAGCGGGTATGCGTGGAGATAAAAAGAAGGTTATTGTTGAAGAATTTATTAACTTTGAATCTGAAATTACGCTTTTAACCGTAAAACAAAAAAATGGGCCTACTGTATTTGTGGACCCGATTGGTCACCGGCAAGAGCGGGGTGATTATCAAGAATCGTGGATGCCCGCACGGATTTCGCCGGCACAATTGAAGAAAGCTCAGCGGATGGCCAGGAAAGTTACGGATTATTTAGGTGGTTCTGGTTTATTCGGTGTGGAATTTTTCTTAACAAAAACAGAGGTATATTTTTCCGAATTGTCGCCACGGCCACATGACACAGGGATGGTGACACTGGCATCGCAAAATTTATCTGAATTTGATTTACATGTTCGTGCTATTTTAGGACTTCCTATTACTGAGATTCTTTACCTAGGACCGACAGCATCGGCAGTGATACTGGCCGACAGAGTTTCTGATGCGTTTGAATTCACTGGAATCGAAAAAGCATTACAGATTAAAACTTCAGATGTTAGGATCTTTGGTAAACCTACGACGCGCACGTATCGTCGTATGGGCGTCGCACTTGCGCGTGGAAAAACAACGAACGAAGCCAGAAAGAAAGCTCAGCAGGTAGCCAGCAAAGTAAAAATCAAATACGGTGATTAACGTTTGTAGATGTGAATGCCTTCTACTTTGATGGGCATGGACGACTTAAATGAGTGTTCGCGTTTGCAATTAGGGCAGTTGAATTCTTCTTTTTCGTTCGATCCGTGTTGGCGAATAAAGACGACTTCGATTTGTTCTCCGCATTTACAGTTTAAATAAACGGATTCCTTTGACGGAAAACGCGATTTCTTGTTCATGTTTGCCCTCGTAGTACCAATCTGTGCCGGTTGGCAAAATCGGTCAAAACAAGGAATTTTTATCAGATCTTTAGTCTGAGAACTGCCCCCTTAGCCTGCGGCTGGGGATCAAATAAGCCCAGCCGCAGGCTAAGGGGCCAGTTCAGTACTTTTTACAGCATTTTTTCGCTATCCTTGTGGAAATATTCAATAAACGGTAAAACTTGCCATGCAAGAAATCGATAAAATCCGTTCCGAGATCGATCAAATTCATGGCGATTTAGCGACCCTTTTTCAACGTCGTCTGACATTGACTAAAAAAATTTGGGAAATCAAAAAAAACAATCAATTATCTTTCTTTGATCAGAAACGTGAAAACGATATTATACATCGTTTTGATTCATCAATTTCAGACGTCGATGAACGAATGGCCGTGCAGAATTTTTTTAAATCTATCTTGAGTGAATCCAAGAAATATCTAGAGGTAAAACTAAAATGAAAACGGCTGACTTTGAATTACTCTTACCGGTCGGCCAAAAAGAAATGGCCGAAGCCGCTATTCAAAATGGTGCCGACGCTATCTACGTGGGTTTTCCTGGATTCAATGCGCGCGGACGCAGTTATGATTTCGAACTTGAAGAATTAAAACAAATCATTCAAATGTGCCATTTGAACGGTGTAAAAGTTAATCTTGCTTTCAACATCGTTATCTTTGAAAACGAATTGCCACACGTGATTGAGTCTATCAAGAAAGTATTACCTCTAAAACCAGATGCATTGATCGTGCAAGACTTGGGCTTAGTTCGAATTGTTAAAGACATGTGCCCAGAACAGATTGTTCATGCCTCAACACAAATGACGATCACCAATGATCTAGCTATCCAATTTTTGGAAAATCTAGATATTCGCCGTTTTGTTTTAGGTCGCGAAAATTCGTTGCCAGAAATAAAATTAATTGCTGAACGTACGAAGAGGGAACTTGAAGTGTTTGTTCACGGTGCTCTTTGTGTTTCCTATTCGGGCCAGTGCTTTACCTCGGAAACATTAGGTGGACGTTCTGCGAATCGCGGGCAATGTGCACAGAGCTGTCGATTTAGCTATGATCTGATCGTCGACGGGGAAACCAAAGACCTTGTTGACAAGTCCTACCTGGTTTCACCAAAAGACCTGTGCGGAATCGCCGAAGTTCCGGAATTGATGAAAATTGGCGTGAAAAGTTTCAAAGTCGAAGGGCGTTTGAAGACGCCGGACTACGTGGCTCAAGTTGCGAAATCATTCCGGTCGGCTATAGATAAAACTATTAAAAATGATTCGTTTACAGATGAGCAAGCTCAGAAAGAAAAAAATAAAATGGGAGTTGAATACTCCCGTGGATTTTTTCCTGGTTGGTTGCATGGCGTGAATCATCAAGAGCTTGTGGATGGTCGATTTGGATCCCACCGCGGAGTTGAAATTGGTCGTGTAGTGATGATTCAAAAAAGTTCAATGACCATTGAGTTAAATAAAAATAAAATGGATATTGAAAACGGTGACGGCTTATTGTGGTTCGAAATGGACCAGAAAAACGGGGGGTCTGTTTATTCCATCACCCAAGCCAAAAACTCGATCACGGTTGAGTTTTCAAATTCGACGGTGATTAAACGGGAGGCCGTTGGTTCGGTTGTTTACTTAAATCATGATCGCAGTCAAAAACGCGAGATCGAAAAGTCACTTACTGATAAAAACACGTTCAAGAAAACGGCTGTGGCTGTCACCCTAACGCTAATGGAAGGACATCCGTTGGTGGCCGAGGTTCAAGACGATCGTTTTAATTTAAAATTGGAATCTGAAACGGCTTTATCAAAAGCACAGAACAAGCCGTTAACAGAGGATATTCTTTTTGATGAATTTGCATCGTTAGCAAATACAGTGTTTAAACTGGATCGTAAATTCTTCCGCACCAATTTGGCTACTGGGATGTCTTTGTTTTTAAATCACAAAGAAATTAAAAATCTTCGCCAAAGAGTTTTCGCCGAATTAACTCGTTTGCGATCTGAAAATAAAATAGAAAGTTCGAAAGAAATAACAATTACAGATTATGTTTTGCCAGAAGAAAAAACAACGGCTCCTGCTGTTGAAGTATCGTTGAATGTTCTTTTAAGAAACAAAGATCAAGTTCGCGATTTAGTTCAAGCGATTCATGCAGGAACTTTGCTTTTGTCACAAATTAATTCGGTATGTTTAGATTTTGAATTCGGCCGTGATTATAAAGATTCGGTAGAACAAATTCAGAATGTGGGTATCAAAGTGGGTATCGCTACGACGCGAATTTTGAAACCTCAAGAGTACATCAATTTAAAGGTGATCCATTCTATGAATCCAGATTTCATTCTGGTAAGAAATTTGGGCGCGCTTTATTATTTCAAAAACATTCAAAAGTTCCCGGGCGAATTAAAGGGCGACTTTAGCTTAAATGTAACCAATCACAAAACGTTTGAATACTTGATTCAGAATGGTTTGGATTCAGTGTGCCTATCCTATGATTTAAATTTTGATCAAACGGTGAGTCTATTAAAGCATGTGGATGCACGCAAAGCAGAAGTAACAATTCATCAATCCATGCCTAGTTTTCATATGGAACACTGTGTGTTTGCCGCATTCCTAAGTAAAGGCAAGAGTTATAAAGACTGTGGTAAACCATGTGAAAAACATAAAGTCCAATTGAAGGATCAGTTTGGTCACTACCATTGGATTAAGCCAGATCATGAGTGCCGTAATACGATGTACAATTCAAGTGCACAAACGGCATTGCCTTACCTTAATGATTGGAAAGCGTTAGGATTAGGCGAAATTCGATATGAGGCATTGCATGAGTCTGGTACTGAATTAATTCTTAAAATAAGAAATTATAGTGATGTAATCGAAGGTAATAAGTCTATTGACGAAGCACTATCTGATTTACAGACAAAAGAGTTATATGGTCTTTCGCCTAGGCAGCTGAATAAATCTGTTGAATATCAAGCACGTAAGAAAGATCACAGCTTCTTATAAACAACGAGACTAGACCTACGTCGATTAAAGATTCTCTATAATTCGGCGATAGGCTAGTCATGCTTACAAAAACCGCATTAGTTATCGAAGTTGAAAACTCACCGGCGTTTCCAGATTATTTTTTGGATATGTTCCAATTTCAAAATGTTCAAAAAATGTTATTACGGAATGTGACTTCGGGTTTTAAGACCGACCTGTTTGATTTTGTTCTGTATTCTTGTGAATGTGTGAACGAACGACAGCTACGTTGGATTTTGCCCTTTGCACATAAAAATCCTAAATCGCAATTTATTATTTTAACTCAACAAATTTCTATCCACGCTTATAAGCAAGTTACCGAGATGGGAAATATCATCACATTGCAAGTTCCACTAGGTGATCAAGTGATTCGGGGAATGATCAATCAATTGATTGCGGATAGCTCTCTCGTGGCGACGCAGCGATTTCCAAGATTTATAACAGACGAACCTGTTCGAATGGTAGTAATGGAAACTGGATTACTGATTCCAAGTCGAATGAAAAACTATTCGGCCAGTGGTGCCTTTATCGAATACAAAGGGATGCATCTGCGAGTTGGTCATACATTAAAAGTAAATTTACCTAAGCAAGAACATCCACCAACAAAAAAATCGTTGCAACTGGATGGTCGAGTCGTTTGGGTTCGCAGTGGCGAAGCGCATTCTGGTGCAAGTAGTGGCATCGGTGTGCAATTTACTAGCTTGGATGCGGCTTAATTTGTTATAAATAATTTCAGTGCTACCTTTCTATGCTGAAACGTCTAATTTTCAATTGTACACAGCCCTGGTATTTGTCGTGGCTTCTGCTTTTCTGCTTTCCACGAAGCGTAATACATGGGAATACTCCTTAGCCGGTATAATTAGTTTGTACATTGCCTTTGATGAGCGCTTCATGTTTCACGAATGCATTCGCATAAGTTTTCCCAAAAGTCGTTACCTAGTAGGCGGGGATCTAATTGTATTTGTGCTTGCGGTTTCTGGCATTTTAGGAGTCGCTTGGGGAATTAAAAAAATAAGTCGAAGTTCATTTGAAACGTATCTTTTTTTAATTGCTGGAATTTTATGCTTTCTGGGAATCTATCTGGACGTTTTTGAAAAAACTATTTTCTATTTAGAATTAGATACTAAAATTGAAGAGGTTTCAGAAATGGTCTTAGCGATTACGCTGATTCTGATTTCTGTTTGTGCGGGCGTTAGATGGCGCGTATTAATTTTCGCTGTTATCTTCATCGCACTACTTATTTGGTTGGATCAACCATTGCATGAAATGATGTGGGGCCTTTGTCCAAAGTTAAGGAGCATCCTATGACGTATATATTAAGTTTCTTTTTGATTGGCACTGTCGTCAGTGCCCAGGAAGCTAAAAAAAATGCACCTGCCATTTGGCTTAAAGCCGGGCCTGAAAAACTGCCACGCTATTTTAAAAAGGGAGCTTTATTGCCCCTGTGCGGAATCTTTGAAGATGTCACTGCCAATCCTTCTGTCGATAAATCAGCTAAGACATTAAAAAGTATTAGCATTGAGAGCTGTCTTCAAGCTAAAGATAACATCGAAGGCGTTTCACCGGCACTTTTTGAAATTCTAGACTTAAAGGATGGTAACCTACTTATCACAAATCCCGAGGGTGATAAGAAAATATATTACGTAAAGGCATATGATGTTGCAACCTATTGGGCAAAACGATTTCCAGAAGGTGAATTGATGCTGTCGGGATACGGGTTATGCGAATGTATGTCTGGTTGGCGCCGAAAAGAAAACGTCGATGCTGGTGAAAACGCGAATAAAAAATCATTCGATTTACCCTTTAAAACAACGTCCAATGGCGAAACAATTCGTTACCACGTTTTTGAATACCACTTAGGATGTGGCACATGAAAATACTAGTGTCGCTGGCGATTTCATACCATCGCGGTGTATGAAGCGCCGGAATCGTTGTGCCTAACATTCAGTGCGGTTCAGAAACGTGATGGTGGTTTGCTGTTTATGTCTAATAAAAAGTCAGAGCTAGAGCAGAAAAAATACACTCAGAAAATCGATGGCAAATTCGGCTCATTAAAAATCGCAGCGAATACATTTTCATTAGAAGGCGCAACATTAAAAAATTATCCGAGTGTTCGGGGTGATTTGACCTATTTAAAAACTAAAGACTTTATTTCAGGCTCTCCTAGTGAATCGATCGCGATCTTAGATCCTAAATTAAGAGTGATATCATTGACCGATGAACCTTATCTACCTTTGCCGAGTCTATCAAAAAAAAGCACAGACCCACTGCCGGGTAACTTGGCTAAGGTTTTCAAATCAACGGTGATGGATAAATCTTTTAACGTTGTTTCTGATATCACGGATTAAAGCAACGGCGAGGCTGGCGAGTGGATTCATCAAAAGTTAGGACAAAAGGACTGGGCGCTGGCGCAAATAAAAATGAAGCTCGTGTTGCCCAAAGCCGTTCCATGGAAAGGTCGATATGGTACTAAATCTGAAAGTGCAAAAATAGATACGATTTATATTTGGTTGGCGTTTTTAACTCATAACGGAAAGGACTTTTGGTATATTGGAAACTCTTCCGGTGATCCATGTGGAACGGATCTTAAGTCATCAGTTCAAAGCACAATCGAAAATGGGGCTGCGACAATAGGGAATATCCTGGAACCTAAATATGGTTTTAGAATTTCTAATTCAGAAAAAAACCTAGTGTATTCCTTTGGTGATCCAGACATCGTCTATTATTTAAATTTCGGTAAAGATATGGTCGTTATTTCAAATGAGAGTTATCGCTAGACATATGTTAATTTGAGATCTATTTTAGCCAAATGGAAATAATAGAAGGATTGCTTGGTCGAATCTGGTGCAAGGACGTAGTTTCGGACAAGCAGATTAAAGAATTAAAAAGTATTATCTTAGGTTTCAAATGGATGGCCTCGCCATCGCAACCCAATTATAACAAAGCGTTTGCTGAAGACAGCAGCTATTATATGAAGGGTGATTACGAAATTCAGTTGATGATTTATTCTCAAGAAAAAAGCATTTTGCTGGCGCTTGATTTTGAAGATGATTTAACCAATCAAGATATTAAAATCTGTGGTGAATTTGCTGATATTACAATGGCGTTTGCAAAAGCTCTGAATGCTGAATTTGCCTATGCCGATATTGAAGGCCAAGTGCCAGAACATTTCATTACCAATTTAACTAAAAAACAAGTCAGCTGCCTATTCTGGAAAAACTTTATGTCAGCAGATTTGGCGCGACCCATTTTGAAGGCTTTAGAAAGTACGTCGACATTAGGTTTTCAAAAACTGCCTGAGCCTAACGGCAGCGTGATGATTACGACTCGTCAAAAACCAGACGGAACTCCGGGTACGAAATCGTTTAAAGCCGATACGGGTGAAATCGAACTTTATGATTGGTCGAACGATCCGTTTGACGATGATGATGACGACGAAGACGAAGACTAGCAAAACATTTTCGGCTTAGGGCGCGTGTCCTTGGCTGCAGCTGTGAGCTCAGTTCCTAATTTTAAAGCTTCATTCCCTGCGGACGATTTTACTAGATATGCGGGGTTTTCCGCAGAGCCATTCCGTTTAATTTTTTTACCTTTGATTTCTCGCACGACAGGCTTTGTAAATACCTCAAGAACGACACCGTCAATTGTATTACCTAGCCAGCGCCACTGAATAGGCGATCCTTTTTTAAATTTCATATACATGTATCCTAATGTAGCTATTGACGGCCTGCAAATGTTTCGTTGATGATATAGGCATGGCGATTCAAAGAAAAGGCAGTTGTCACTGCGGGCGCGTTCAATTTGAAGTTAGTTTAGAAAACGATTTTTCCGAGGCACTGTCTTGCAATTGCTCGATCTGCCAGCGTAAAGGAACATTATTATCATTTGTTCCTAAAACTCGTTTTAAAATGATTTCGGGTGCTGATAGTCTGCAGGATTACCAATTTGCAAAAAAACGTATTCACCACACATTCTGTAAAGTTTGTGGTGTTACACCATTTGCGTCGGCAATTGCACCCGATGGTACGGATACGGCCGCGATCAACGTGCGATGTATTGAAGACATTGATTTAGATTCCCTTAAAATTCACAAATATGATGGTAAGAATACTAACTAGGCGTATCGGTATTAATAGCATCCTAGGTTGCATAATAATTTGTCTTTAGTTGTTTAGTGACTGGCTGGTGCTGCGTCGGGTGCTGTTTGTTGCGATTGTACAGATGGACGAGATGTGTAGGGATCTAGGACTGTTATAGAGAACTCCTCGGTTGTTGTGTTCAGCCACATAGCTATTCAAAGTTCGCACCATCGGTTGTGCTATCGAGCAAGGGCTTTATGATGTAATAGTGGGGCAGAAATACCCTTTGGCTAGAGCGGGAGTCTTGAAATTCCCAATTGGCGGTGTTAGGGATAAACAATGCCACACGCAACCGATGACGGAGTTAAGCACTTCCATAATTCTGAACCCGTTCTTTTGAGTGAAATCATTCAGGATGAGGCCGGCGTTAATTATGAAGACTTTAAGACATTGCTTAAACTAGGCGCAATCTACGTCGATAATTATAGACAAGAAAAAGATAAATGGATTTTAAAAAACAGTTTATTTCGCGTGCATACCAAGCCACGCAGATTTAAATGCGATTATGATTGGAAATCTTTGATCGTATTTGAAAACGAATTTTTTCTGGTTTTGAACAAACCGGCTGGGATTCCGAGCCACCCATCGGTCGATAATGTTTTGGAAGATGCCATGACTCAAACGAGCTTTGTGATTAAAATTCCATTGTATGTGACCCATCGGTTAGACACACTGACATCGGGTTTAATTGTCTACGGTAAGAAAAAACAATTCGTAAAAGATTTTAATGTCCAATTGATGGGTCGCGGAATACAGAAAAAATACGTAGCTCTGGTTGAATCGGTGCAATCCCTACCGAAAACGGTGACTCATTATATGGATCCCTCACACGGAACACCTAAAAAGCTATCATTGAATCCAGTCGAAGGCTGGGATATTTGTAAGCTTGAAATCCTAGAGCAAAGAAAAGTTTCAGAATCTGTGAGCCAAGTGAAAATTAATCTTCTCACGGGGCGTACTCATCAAATTCGTGCGCAAATGTCGTTCTTAAATGCGCCAATAGTTGGAGATACATTGTACGGATCTAAACAGTCTTTTCACGACAAAGCCATTGCTCTTAGATCCTGTGAAATAGCCTTCAATTTCGAAGGTCAGAAAATCAAATATGAAATAAGCCAGGATTTTGTTTTGAATGTGCGTATTAATTAGTCTGGATTTTGGCTCGTTAGATCGCCACCAAAACAAACCTGTTTTCCATCTCGGCTAATCGCATACGACCTATATTTACCGCCGCAGCAAACCTGCTTTCCATCTCGCGAGTGTTCATAAGATGAATATTCACCTCCACAAGCTACCTTTTTGCCATCGCGGCTGTGTTCGTAGGAAGTGGCTGAAAATAGTGATAGACTCATAGTCATTGCTATTAAAAAAATCTCAGTTTTCATTTTGATGGATCTCCCAAGAATCTAGCACTCACATGAACCAAAGTATTGAAATTCAACATCGCCTGCAATGACTTTGAATTTGACATATAAAATGGTAATAGCAGGCTGAGGCGGGCAGTTTTAGCTTTTTTGGCCCAAGAATATCCGGGCGTCTTCAATAGGTTCGTGGTTTTCAAGGCGAATAGCTCCGTCATCTGTGAATTTCAAAACGGACTCATAATAAGGTCCTCCGCGATCACCAAATTCATCAGATACTTCATTTACAAAATCAATTAAGTTCGATTTTTTCCAGATGTACAGAAACCCTTGGTGACTCAAGGCCATTTGTTCATGCTCATCTTTCCAAAGGTATAACTCGTTTTTATTAAGGGCATCGGGGCAGGGAAATATTTGATCACTGGGAATGCCATAGAAATCTTTTACGTAAGTTTCCGGCGATTTAAAAGCGTAATGTTTGGATGGGTTAAACTTTGAAATGAATTTTGTTTTTCTTAACAAACACTGACGAAAAAAAATATTGGTCAGTACTATCCAGCCGGTGCCCTCGGACCCAGAATATGAAATTTCCATTGTAAAAGAAGGGGACTTTAGTTCAAAAAAAGTACTCCAGTCCGGACGAAAATCAACCTCACACGGGCCTTTGCTTTGCGTACTCCATTTCCGAAAGATTTCTTTTATTTTATTTAAGTCGCTTAAGCCATTTACAGTTGAAAAATTGAAGAAGAAACTTTTTGCTGGAAACCGAGAATCAAAACGATAATCTTCGCTGATTTCAATTTGATCAAAGTACATATTTCCAATTTGCACATGCTTTAACGTTTCGGGTTCAAGTGGTAAGTCTTCCCAAGCGATAAGCTGCCCATTTAGTTTAATTCCACTTTCGGCATTTTTAAAATCAAAACCGTCGCTACTCGGTATTTGAATATCGCCAAACTTGGATACAATGGTTAGCTCGACAGGTTCAGGCGAATTCAAAAAAGATGGTAACGTATTCCTATTCAAATAACCGTGTTTTATGAGCTCTTGATAGAACGGATGGGATGCCTCGTCCGGTAAGCAAATATGATAGGATTCGGTTGCTGTCGTTTTTACGACAGCTTCCAAGTACGGAACTTCAAACGTATTTATCGCACGTTTAGAAAAATGAACTTTTTGAAGTTGGTCCCATCTCATGTGAACGGGATTGTCCCGATATTTAAAATCGAAACCGACTTCATTGATTGAATCGATAGTATCATGGATTCTTTCAATTTTTGGTGAAGTAAATGACGATGGATTTTTCCAGAAAAAATTTATTTTTGTCCAACTTGTTTTTATTTCTAAAGGAGTATCAAAGAAAACAGCTTCCCATGAACCGGCTTGAAATCGACCTTCTATTAAATCAAATAAAATTTCTCGGCGATTCCAGCCCGTGCGCGGAAGTAATGATGAAAGGGCCGGGCGGAATTTGTACTCGTAAGTAAAGGCACGTTTGCCGTCAGGGCTAACTAACGGCAGCGCAAATCTTTGGTCCTTCCCCCAATCAATGCCGGCTAAGCGGATACTGTATAAATAAATAATATCGCTGCGATCTACTAAGCGGTGTGCGAAACGATTATAGAGTTGTAGGTTATTTTGAATCATGAAACTAAATCTTTCTTGGGAATTCGATAGTGACACAGGTGCCGTGTCCATTATTCACGGGACTTGCGATATTAATACGGCCTCTATGAAGTTCGATAACTTCTTTCACGAAACTTAAACCTAAGCCCGAGCTTTTACGTTTGGTATCAGGACGTTCCAGTGAATAAAATTTTTCAAATATACGATCTTTAGCAAAGTCCGGAATGCCGGCGCCTTGATCGATAATTTTAATGGTAATCATTTCATTAGAACGCTCGGCCGTAATATCGATGTGACTGCCACGTTCTGAAAATTCGATCGCATTTTGAATTAAGTTACGGAAGGCTTGAAACAACAATAAGCGATCTCCTTTGATCAGTTGTGTAAGCTTAGTATTCACATCGATTGTTATGTCTTTTGGTTTCCAAAATCCTACCAGCGCTTCGCGTGTTTCGTTTAAGACTTCGATTGGATCGATATCTATTTTTTGGTCGAGTTCACGTTTAGATTCCAAGGCGGCAATTTTTAAAAGTTGCTCTAGTAATACATGTGATCGATTGGATTCTTCGATAATGTTTTTCAAAAATCGTTTCTGCTGATCGCGATCGATTTCTTCAAGGCATAGTTCGGCAGCGCCCTTGATTGCAGTTAGGGGGCTTTTCAATTCGTGAGTTAGCGTCTGAGTGTATTTTTCAACCGTCTTTTTTCCTTCCAAAGATACGCGCATTTTTTCAAAGGCTTCACCCAGGTGACGCACTTCCTTGATTTTGGATTGTGGCAATAGGCCTCGGCGTCCTTCTGAAACATCGAGAGCATACGTCCGCAAACGTTCTAGGGGTAAAGTGATCCATAACATGATCAACCCACCGATTAAGCCTAAGGCAATGACGGAAAACAAACCACCCATGAACATACGATTCAAAGCTTGATCTAAGAACATCAAAATGCTGCTTTCTGTTTTGTATACGGTAGCTGCCCCTACGATTTTTGAATCCAGTATGATAGGGGCCGCAACATAGTAAACAGAGGACCGCGAGACCTTGGAATCTAAACGAGTAGAGCGCGCGCCATATTCACCACGTAAAGTTCGATATACATCGTTCCACTGAGAAAAGTTCATTCCTATTTGGTCGGGTTTGGTCGAGTAGATCACAACACCATTTAAATCCGTGATGTACAACTCAAGGGCCGGGGTTTGTTTAACAAAATCAAAAATCTTGGCGTTGATGGCGTGAGTTTTATATTGCTTAAAAACTTGATCCAAAGATTTAAAACCATCAGCAGACAATCGATGAGCTTCTGCATGAGCTGATATAACATGCGCATAGTCGACTAATATTTCTTCAACGACTTGGGAATAGCTATTGCGAAGTTCGCCTCGAATCCATCGTGCAATTGCGAAAAATCCAATCAGTACAACTAGGCATAATGTCAAAAATAGGCGCCGACGTAGGCTCACGATTCATCCTTGATGGAATAACCAAGGCCTCGATGAGTCTGAATCAATTCATCATCCGTGATTTGTTTTAATTTAGCGCGAATGACTTTGATATGCGTATCGATTGTGCGCTCGAGGCTCATGTCCGGTTCATGCCAAACGCGATCCATGATTTGCGATCGGGAAAACACGCGCCCAGGATGTTCTAACAGGAATTTTAAAATGCCAAATTCATAGCGTCGTAAATCTAAATCGACATTTTGATATTTTATTTGAAAACGATCTTCAAAAATTGAAAAGCCTTTGATTTTTTTAGCTTCGGTTGCTGGTGATGTATCGCCATAGCGGCGGAAGAATGCACGAATACGGGCCGTTACCTCACGGGGGCTAAAGGGCTTAGTAATATAATCATCGGCGCCTAATTCAAGGCCCAGGATTTTATCGACTTCATCCGCCCGCGCGGTTAAAAAGAAAATCGGAATTTTGCTGCTGGCTCGAATGTCTTTGCAGACATCAAAACCATTTTTATCTGGTAAACCGACATCAAGAATAACTAAGTCGAAAGTTCCGCTACTGAATTTCTTCAAACCATCCATCGCGGTGGATGAATGTTCACACTGAATGCCCTCGGTTTTAAGAGCGTACTTTAGATTTTCAGCGATATTGTTTTCATCTTCGAACAAAAGAACTCGTGTCGACATAGTGTCTATGATTCTAAGCACGCCCGTAGATTTATTCAAGCTGGGTCTCCCAATCAGTAGTTTTTAGTTTCTTAACGCTGCAGGGAGGCAACGTGTAATTGGAAACCAGATGCCATTGTGATCGCGCCGTTGGATGAAGTTCTATGTGTACGGATCGGCCACCGAGTTTCATTTCATTTTGATGGATATCTACCGTGGCCGTGTCAGGATAGTAAATTACAAGTGTATCGTTAGACTCCCATTTTAATTCAAAATCAAACAAGCACGAGTTTTGATCATAACGATAAATATTGCCAAGCAGTTGGTCTGAACCCATCAGTTGATTACGATTCTCTAGAGTAATTCGGTGCGAAATGCCTTCGGTTTCAGGGTCACCCGTCTTGGTTTTCCGCGCGACGAGTGCGCCGTCAGGAGACAGCGCCGATTCTAAAATTGTGACTTTAGGTTTTGTGAACCAGATAAATCCAAACAAAGTAACTGCTAGAAGAAGGATCAAAATACCGAACGTGATAAGAGCGCTTTTAAATAGGTTTTTCATGGGAAACTCCTTAAGCCATTTTGTTGTCATGAGTTTTGAATGAGCCTGAATACCAATCGAATTTTCTAGTGATCGTCATGAAGATGGCTAACGCTGTAAACAATCCGATTGAACCAATCAGGAACGCACTTTCTTCTAGGGACAACAACACGTAGAAAAATCCGCTCAGTACCAGTTGTTCGGTCAAAATCATTTTTACGAATTTTGTGTCGTTCAGGAAACCGCGAACATAGAACACGATTAATCCTGTAACCGCGCCGGATGAAATGAGATAGGCGATATCGAAACCGATCGATTCTGAAATCGCTAGTAGAAGTAGATAAAATATACTGATGGATAATCCGATTAAACCATACTGCAAAGGATGGATTTTGGCTTTGCTCATGAATTCAACAATAAACACCAGTAAGAATGTTAAAGCGATAAACAGAATGCCATATTTAACCGCGCGTTCGATCATGGTGTAGTCGGTACCAATCCATAGGTGATTCAAACCGATCGATTTGCCGGAACGTGAGCTATCTTGATTTTTTTGTAGAGTGTTTAGCGTCCAAGACGCTTCAAAACCTTTCGGTGATAATTTAGTTTCGGTAGGTAGAACGTCGTCGACGAATTTGGGTTTAGGCCAGTTGCCAGTCATGGAAACTTTATCCTGATCAGACTTCGATTCGTAGCTGACGGTCCCAGTTCCACGTGCAACGAGTTCAATTTCCAGCTGACCAGAAAAAAAGTTTTTACTGGGTAATTCATTTATGGTCAATTGAATGCCGTCATTCATCAGTGTTCCTTTAAGTTCTTTGCCGCTGGTTAGATCTTTGATTTTAAAACTTTGAACGGAAGCGATCGGGTGGATGGGAATAAATAGATGATCGACTCGGGAAAGTATTATATTAGGGGACTCTTTTTTTTTCGCAGTAACTGCGGGCGCCGAAAATAGGACTTTAGTTTTTAAAGTAGCGACATAAACCGGAACGGGGAAGACACCACGTTTTTTCTCTTTACTGTCGACGTGGATGTTTGTTTCGCTAGAGGTCGGATAGTGAGTTTGTTCGGCAACCAAGATCGCAGGTGAGCCAAGGGAAATATTTCCACCCCAGCCTTTAGCGACTTCCTTTTGTGCAATGGTTTCATATTCCCGGCGACTGTTGATCTGATTTTCTACTAGTGACAGCGGAATTAACAGGACTGCGGCAAGTCCCAAAATGAGAAGGACCTTTTTAGTTACGGCGTTTATTTCAATCTTTGGTTTGTTTTCATATTCCATGTGTTTCTCCTTAAACCTAGTATCAGGTATCAAGAAGAAACTAATACGAACCGAATGTGAACTTTGTGTGAAATATGATTAAGAATCGATAAGTGCCCCCGCAGATCGTCTCTGCGAGGGCGGATCGTTGAGCGGGAGATTAAGATACCTTAGATGCGGTTACATCTTTTAGTTCTTGGTTGGTTTTTTTAGAGCCTAATAATTTCTCGAAGAAATTCGGTTTTCCAGATTGAATCTGGATTTGGCGCGGTTTCGCGGCTGGCGTTTTTGGAAGATACAGTTCCAGCACGCCGCTTTCATAGCGCGCTTCAATTTTGTCAGCATCAACGGCCTCTGGTAACGAAAAGCTTCGTTTAAAATAGCCATTAGATTTTCCCGAAGTCGCACGCTTACGCTCGCCAGAAATAGTTAATACATCATTCGCCATTTCGATCTTGATATCGTCTTGTCTCAGGCCAGGAAGATCGACACTCATTAGATAATAATCGCCAGATTCAGTAATTTCTGATGCTGGGCTAAATGTTCGTTCGCTATAATATTTATTTGTAACCGAATGACTCCAGTCATCCAAAAACCTATCCATTTCACTCCAAATATCAGAAGTGAAACCGCGAGTTGGAATATAAGTAGTTAACATTCTCATTTCATACCTCCTTCAAATATTTTAGATTGCTTATTAGAAATTGTGTTTTGAGTTATAACTTTGTCAAGTTCAAGCGGGTCCCTAATACCTGCATCAGCATTGAGGCGGGTATCAGCGCTGCACATAATAGTGAACAGGGCGATAAAGCCTGTGGTTACAAAAAATCGATGCAAAAATTTGAGCCAGAATGAAATATCCATAAGCGTCCTCCATTACGCACTCATTGGCTGAAGTGAAAATCCTTGGTTAATCGTTTTTCTAAAAACTTCTAAATCAAAATTTTTGGTGATGTCCTGAATGGAAATAGCTTCGTTTTTTTCAAGGCGCGCCGTCTTAACGCATAGAACGTTAGGTTCCTTAAGGTAGCCTTTAACCACAATCCGTTCCCACGTGTGGCGAGCAAGCAGTGCCAATAGATCTCTTGGTACATCCAAGTAAAAATAGGCATCCTCAGTAATCAGTTTATATTTGTAGTTTTGTTTGTTGTTAGCCGGTTGTAAAATACCGGCCACTACTTTTGTAAAAGTCTGCATAAATAACCTCCATCAAGTTAAAATAAATTTAAATTAAATGAATTCATCTATGTGTATTTCTAAAAATACAAAATAATATTTCCAAAAAAAATGTCAAGGTGATGGAACTAAAAATTTTTAGATTTGATTTTTATCATACCGGTGGTTTCAAATTGAAACACTACCAACGTCGACGCCGGGCACGGCGCTTACGGCGACGGATCGGCTGGAAGCCACCGTTACGTAATGCTGATTCCGCCGATAATTTTAGCGACGCATGCAAGTCTTCTAAGCGGGCTTTATCGTGCAATAAACGTTTCTTACTTTCCATATAAGGTTCTGATATTTGGCGTTCTAACTTTTTATAGGATTTCAATGCGGAAAATCCCCATGCTGGGTGAGACAGATTGCCGGCTTGGGAATCCCGAATTCGTGAAAATTCTTTTTTCAGTAATTCAGAACCGTGTTTCAATTCCGAATATGTCACTTCGTCGTATTGTTTAAGTGAAATTAGAACTTGCAGATACAGATTCTGCAACGATGATACATTTACGTCATTATAGGCCAGCTGGATTTTTTTCCACAGACGATCCAGCCACGGCTTTTTTACCACCATAAACTCTTTGGATAGTTTATCGGGATGAATTTTTAACATCAAACGACGGTAAAAAATTTTAGCTAATTCTGAGTCTTCGGTTTGCTTCGGCTTAGTTTTTGGTTTGGATCGCATAAATGGATCTTCAAAATGCCGAGCAAAATCAAAATCCTCATCGTCTTCTACGCCCGCGTCTTCACGCGCCTTATCGGTGGCGCGGTTTAGTAAATCGTCTAAACTCATCCCGAATTCTTTTTGAAATCCTTTATTGAATGTTTTTTTAATTTTCGGCGGTGTCGCATTCCATATTTTTAAAATCAAATCAAAGCGATACGTTTCTAAACAAATTGTCACGCATTGGATAAGTAACATTAGCCCATCAGACGGATCTTTCATAATCTTGCGGATTTCTTTTTCAGACATTGCTTCATAGATATCAAGTTCACGTTCGTGATACGCACGCGCATCGCTAATTTTTTCTTCCGCATGCTGACGTTGTTCTTCCTCAGAGAGTTCGTCTTCGGCAAATGGTTCGTCATCATCCAGATTGCCGTCAATAGCGCGCTGGCGACCATCGCGAATTTTTTGAATCTGTTCGCGTTCGCGTTCAGTGCCGTTGCTGAACTTTTCTTCTTCCTGTGCCATCAGGTAATAGGCTTCTGGTAGTGTGATGTTTTGGTCTTCGGCGGTATAAATGATCCAATTGTGGAATTCTGCTAGTTTGCGATAGACTTCAAATATTTGGTCGATTTCTTTTTGATAGATTTGTGAGGTCAACGTATACCATTCATTATAAAGCTTTAAATCTTTATCTTGGAAGCGCTGAATTTCAATTTCGAGGCTTTCTATTTTTTCATGCCACGCTTCAAGATCTTCAATAGCTTTTTGAATCAAAGGTTTTTGATCAATCCAAATTATGTTTTTCGTCATGATAGTTATTCTTACACCCAAGTTTGCAAATACACCATTACCGTTTTATGTAAATTTATGAAAAAATTTACATAAGCCGTAACACTTTACACGGCTATCTCCTGTTAGTCTGTACGTTTTGTGTAGCCGCATTTTGAAACCTCCATCATGTGGAATTTAATACCAGTAAATTTGGTCAATAAAAAAACTTCAAATTGGCAAAAAAATAAATTTACAAAGTTTATTTAAGTTTAGTAGTTTGTTGATAGACAGATTAACGGAAGACAAATTTGAAACTGACAGTATTTTTAATTTTTTTGGGAGTTATGGTGGGCGCACCTGTAGGAACTGGGCTCGCTACATTTATTTTTGCTGATGGGCATTCCTATTTGTCCAGTAACCCGAAAGCCTGCGTTAACTGTCATATTATGCAATCGCAATTTGACTCGTGGCAGGCCTCGTCTCATAAAACGATTGCGGCGTGTAATGATTGTCATTCTAATGGAAATATTATCGAAAAGTATTCTCAGAAAGCTGTAAATGGATTTTTACACTCGTTTGCGTTTACCACGGGATATTTTCACGAACCGATTAGAATTAAAGGTTTTAATAAAAATATAACTCAAAGATCCTGCCTTTCTTGTCATGAAAGTTTTGTAGGTTCGACTCATTTGGCGAATGAGGGGCTAAAAAATAGATTTTGCACCGACTGTCATAAAGAAGTCGGACATAGGAAGTGGTAAATGAAAAGTATTCTAAAAAGAAAACGATTTATTGGAGCAGCGATTATTTCTGCCGTGTTATTTTCATTTTTTGTGTTTTTGGCTACCGACATTGCTAAAAAGAAAGAAGAAGCAAAAACGGCCTATCCTCATATTGCGGAAATTACGGATGACACGGAAGATTCCGCTATTTGGGGAATCAACTTTCCTCTGCAATATGAAAGTTATTTAAAAACTGTGGATCAAGTTCGAACTAAATATGGTGGCAGCGAAGCCGTACCCAGAACGCCATCTGGCAAAGACCCGCGTTCCACAGTAGCTCAGTCCCGATTGGAAGAAGATCCACGATTAAAGGAAATGTGGGCAGGGTATGCATTTTCGATCGATTTCCGTGAAGAACGGGGCCATGCGCATATGCTTCTTGATCAAATTCATACCCAGCGACAGGACGTCGTAAAACAGCCAGGAACATGTATCAATTGCCATGCGTCTACGTATGTTCCGATGAAAAAATTGGGTAATGGGGATATCTTTGCGGGTTTTGAAAAACTTAACCAGATGCCATATTTTGACGCCGCTAAACACACGGCGCATCCCGTTTCGTGCATTGATTGTCACACTCCCGTTTCTATGAAACTGAGAGTGACTCGACCCGCATTTATTGAAGGCATTAAAGTCGCAAAAGAATCCCAAGGGATAAAAGAGTACGATATTAATAAAATGGCAAGTCATCAAGAAATGCGCACGTATGTCTGTGCTCAATGTCACGTGGAGTATTATTTTAAAGGTCCTGAAAAACGTCTTACGTTTCCTTGGAAGAACGGTCTTAAGGCAGACCAGATTTATTCCTATTACAAAGACGTAGGACATAAAGATTGGGTCCACAAAATTACGGGAGCTCCCGTTCTAAAAGCTCAGCATCCAGAATTTGAAATGTATTCGCAAGGTATACATGCGCGAAGTGGAGTCAGTTGTACCGATTGTCACATGCCGTATCAGCGGGTAGGGGCTTCGAAATTTACAGATCATCATGTCCAAAGCCCGATGCTTAATATCGCGAAGGCGTGTCAAACATGTCATCGCTGGCCTGAAACTGAAATGAAAGCTCGAGTGGAACAGATTCAAGACCGTACATTTGAAATGCGTGATGTCAGTTTGACGGCCCTCACGCAGTTCATCAAGGAATTGGGCGAAAAGAAGTCTGAAATCAAAGATCCAAAGCAGCTCGATTCTATTCTCGAACACCAAAGAAAAGCCCAGTTTTTACTCGATTTCGTCGAGGCCGAAAACTCGATGGGGTTCCATGCTCCAGGGGAATCATTACGTTTGTTGGGTTTGTCTTTGGATAGCACATTAAAAGGGCAAAAAGAGCTTTCTAAAGCGACATCTAAAAAATAGTAACTATGATAGAAATCATGTTTTTATTTTAATTTCCCTATATAGTATCTAACAGGAGTCTATATTGGGAAAAGTTTTAGATATTAAATCAGCACTTGGTAAAATTCAGTCGGATATGCACGTCTTTATTCACGGCGGAGCCATGACTCCTTCGGCTTTAATTGGTGAACTTGTAAGTCAGCACCAGCGTCTAAAAAATGTGACTTTAGTGCATTTGCACACTCACGGTAGTGCGGACTATGCGAAACCTGAATACCATTCGAATTTTCGAGTGATGAATCTATTCGTGGGCGCGAACGTCCGACCCTATGTTGATTTTGATACAGTAGATTATTTACCTTGTTTCTTGTCAGAAATGCCGAGTTTATTTCGCAATAATTTAATTCCGCTAGATGTCGCCCTTATTCAAGTTTCGCCGCCAGATCGCCACGGCTATTGCTCTCTAGGCTCAAGCATCGATGTGGCTAAGGCGGCCGTTGAGTCGGCCAAATTGGTGATTGCTCAAGTAAACAAAAATGTACCTCGTACATTTGGCGATGCCCTGATCCCGGCAGAGAAAATTGATGTATTCATTGAGTTAGATAGCCCCTTAGAAGTGAGTCACTTAAAACCGCTCAAAGACGAAGAGAGAAAAATTGGTGAGTTTGCGGCCAGTCTGGTAGATAACGGGGCTACGTTGCAGGTCGGGATTGGTAGTATTCCTGACGCCATTCTGGCCCGTCTGAAAGACAGAAAAAATTTAGGATTGCATTCAGAAATGTGGTCGGATGGGGCACTAGATTTAATTCTCTCTGGAGCTATCGATAATTCCCAAAAGAAAACACATCGAGGAAAATCCGTTTCTACATTTATCGTAGGCACGCAAAAAGTTTTTGATTTTATTTCAGATAATCCGTCAGTTATTTTAATGGAAGCAAATTATGTCAATAATCCAACCGTCATCGCAAAAAATGATAAAGTAACTGCCATTAACTCGGCCGTCGAAATAGATTTGACGGGACAGGTCTGTGCCGATTCTGTTGGTCACAGGATTATTTCTGGAGTCGGTGGACAGATAGACTTCCTCCGCGGGGCCTCGCTATCTAATGGCGGAAAACCTATCATTGCGCTAACCTCAAGAACGTCAAAAGGGAAATCCAGAATTGTGTCGACACTGAATACCGGTGCCGGCGTTGTTACCACACGAGCCCATGTTCACTATGTCGTGACGGAATACGGGATTGCTAATTTATTTGGAAAGTCCATTCGTCAACGCGCAAAAGCTCTTATTGAAATCGCCCACCCGGATGACAGAGCAAATTTAGAAACTTTATTTCAAAAAGAATTTCTTGCGAAGGTTTAAGAACGCGCACTTTGTTTCGTGCCCGGCGGTTAGGATGGCTAATTTTTTTGAATTCTCGAGTCAGAAGCATTTTCTTTTTGAATGTGCCTAGCCAAGGCTCAAATATTTGTGGCAATCATAATATGGATTCTGACCTTGCTGTACATAAGTCCTCTTCATATGTCTGTATACAAGACATGGGTGAGTCGATTTCCCATTTTATTAGACATATCTTAATCTTTCTATTGACCTTCCAATCATTGTAAGGTTTACAGTAACTATAAATAGGTCTTGTTTTATAAAGGAGTTCCTGATGAAGACTTTTCAATTGTTAGTTGTTTTTTTAACAGCCTTTGCCTACTACCCATCGGCATTTTCCCATGGTGAAGATCAGCCTGGACCTAATGGCGGTTCGATACAAATGCCCGGGGCGTTTCATACCGAAGCTGTGGTCATAAGTAAAAACGAACTCAAAATATTTTTGCTAGATATGGATTGGAAGAATCCTACCGTGAACGATTCGTCTGTTAGCGCAACATTTCAAACTAAAACAAAATTCGAAGGTAAGTGCGAAAAAAATGAAAATGCATTTCTTTGTACTTTTGATAAGACTGTCGATTTGAATAAGAAGGGTAAGTTAATTGTTAGCTCCACAAGAGAAAAACAAGTGGGAAATAAAGCTGAGTATAAAACGCCTCTTAAAGTTTGGAAAAAGTAAAGGAAACCAATATGGACCATTCTCATACCCATTGTGATCACCAGCATAAGAATGATGATTCGCATATTCATTTAGTTATTGATCCCGTGTGCGGTATGAAAATTAACCCATCTACTGCCAAAGGTGGAAAAAGTAGTTTTGCTGGTCATGATTACTTTTTTTGTAATTCTAAATGTAAAATTAAATTTGATTCGAATCCTCAAAAATACCTTCATCCAGCTGAAGTGAAACACGAAGTATCGGATGCGGATAAGAATAAAATGTACACGTGTCCAATGCATCCCGAGGTTCGACAAAAAGGTCCTGGAAGTTGTCCTCTATGCGGTATGGCGCTGGAACCTGAAGAGATTTCTTTAGAGGAAGAAAGCAACCCAGAACTAATCGATTTTACAAAGCGTTTAAAAGTGAGTGCGACTTTGGCTATACCGCTGTTGTTACTTGCGATGTCTGACTTAATTCCTGGTCAGCCCGTACAGCACGCTTTGCCACATTGGCTCTATGCGGGAATTCAGTTTTTATTGGCGACTCCGATTGTTCTATGGGGAGGGCTTCCTTTTTTTGACCGTGGTTGGTCGTCAGTCAAAAATCGAAAGTTAAATATGTTTACGCTGATCGCGCTGGGAACGGGCGTAGCCTATGCGTTTAGTATTGTCGCTACGTTTTTTCCCGGACTGTTTCCAGAAAGGTTTCGCGTTCATGGCGGAATGGTGCCACTGTATTATGAAGCCTCTGGCGTAATCATTGCGCTGGTTTTATTAGGGCAAGTTCTTGAATTAAAGGCGCGCAGTCAAACGGGGAATGCAATCCGTGCACTGCTTGGTTTGGCATCCAAAACGGCTCGACGAATCGAAACAGATGGAAGTGAAGTCGATGTTGCTGTTGAAATTATTAAACCCGGCGACCTGTTACGAGTTCGCCCAGGCGAAAAAATTCCAGTTGATGGCGTCGTAATAGAAGGTCGCAGTGCTGTTGATGAATCGATGATTACGGGTGAACCTATTCCTGTTGAAAAAGAAGTTGGAAACGCCGTTACGGGAGCAACAGTTAATTCAACAGGTTCGTTCGTGATGAAAACAACAAAGGTTGGTAGCGAAACTCTATTGTCACAGATCGTAAAAATGGTGTCGAACGCGCAACGTAGTCGCGCACCCATCCAAAAATTAGCAGACACCGTATCGTCTTATTTTGTTCCAATTGTGGTTATCATTTCGATAGTGACAGCAATCGTTTGGTATTTAGTTGGACCAGAGCCTAAAGTAACCTACGCGTTGATCAATGCCGTGGCGGTATTGATTATTGCGTGCCCTTGCGCTTTGGGTCTAGCGACACCGATGTCGATCATGGTCGGTACCGGAAAAGGAGCGAATCACGGTGTACTGATTAAAAATGCCGAAGCCTTAGAACGATTAGAAACGATAACTACGTTAGTCGTCGATAAAACAGGAACGTTAACATTAGGTAAGCCCAAGCTGTCCGAGGTCCGCGTTTTAAACAGTTTCAAAGAAGACGAATTGCTTTCAATGGCGGCTTCCTTGGAAAAATCCAGCGAACATCCCTTAGCTGAAGCTATTGTTGCAGGTGCGCTAGAACGTGGGATTAAACTAATGGATGTAATCCATTTTGAATCTTTTACGGGTCAGGGAATCAAAGGAACAGTAAATGGTAAAGACGTGCTGGTGGGCAATAGACGGTTGATGGAATCAAATGGCATTGAAACTCGGGAAATTGCGACGACCGCTTCCGAGATGCAGTCGCAAGGCCATGGTGTGATGTTGGTGGCTATCGGGGGACAATCGGCAGGACTTATTGCAGTGAAAGATCCAATCAAAGCGTCTTCAAAATCTGCACTTGAGTATTTCCAAAAACAAAATATCGAAATCGTGATGTTGACGGGCGATAGTAAAAATACGGCCGATGTCGTTGCGAAAGAACTAGGTATTTATCACGTAGAAGCCGACGTATTGCCTCACCAAAAAAACGAAGTGATCAAACGCCTGCAGGCAAAAGGAAAACGGGTCGCGATGGCCGGTGACGGAATCAACGATGCACCGGCACTTGCGCAAGCCGATATTGGAATTGCAATGGGCACAGGAACAGATGTAGCTATCGAAAGCGCGGGAGTTACGCTGGTGAAGGGTGATCTGATGGGAATCGTACGTGCTCATCGATTGAGTCAACTGACGATGAGGAATATCAGGCAAAATTTAGTCTTTGCCTTTGGATACAACACGGTGGGTATTCCCCTTGCCGCCGGAATTTTATACCCAGTATTTGGAATGTTATTAAGTCCAATGATAGCAAGCCTTGCGATGAGTTTAAGTTCGGTATCGGTGATCGCCAATGCGTTGAGACTCAAAAATGAAAAGTTATAGAGGACGCAGTTATGAATATCGGTGAAGCAGCAAAAATTTCCGGAGTAAATGCAAAACTAATTCGGCACTATGAGTCCATCGGAGTCATTCCAAAAGCGTCCAGGTCAGAATCAGGATATCGGTCATATTCTGAATCCGACGTGAATATTCTATCATTCGTTAAACGAGCCCGAACGCTGGGCTTTGCGATGAAAGAAATTAAAAAGCTTGTAAGCTTATGGAAAAATAAATCCAGAGCCAGCGCCGATGTAAAGAGCCTTGCTGTAAAACACATCGAAGAGATGGAACATAAAATCGTAGAACTTCAAGGTATGGTTAAAACCTTGAAGCATTTATCAAAAAATTGCCACGGCGACAACAGACCAGACTGCCCAATCCTGAACAATCTTGAACAGCAGCGCTAACCTGCAGTTAAGAGATCACTTGTTCCAGAAAAAATATAGGGTTCCCGCTGCGAAGAGAATAACTCCCCCCACCACCGAAGCAAACGGCAGACTAAAAGCGATGACCGCGCAGAATATAAAACCAAAACCACATAACCACTTGGGCCATTTGCGTTCCTTTGGGGATAGTGTCCATGCTGCCGCATTCGCAATAGCGTAGTAAATTAACACCGCAAACGAACTAAAACCGATCGAGGTGCGCACGTCTGCGACACTTACAATTAACGCTACGATGATTCCGACAACAAGTTCAGCTACGTGAGGAACTTTATGAATGGGATGGACGGCACTTAAAAATTTGGGCAGATCATTATTTGCAGCCATTGCAAATGTTGTCCGGCTTACTCCAGCTAATAATGAAAGTAAAACGCCCAGCGCCGCAAAGCATGCACCAATTCTTACAAGCGGAGACAACCAAAAGAAATGACCAGATTCAACAGCTATTACTAAAGGCGCGGTGGATAGGGACAGAGTTTTCGTATCAACACACATCATTGCAGTTGAAATAACAATGAGATAAATAAGGACCGTTGTCCCAAGCGCTGTAAGAATAGCTTTTGGGATCGTGTTCTTTGGATCGATGACTTCTTCACCCAGTGTGGCAATCCGCGCGTATCCAGCAAAGGCGAAAAACATTAACCCGGCCGCTTGAAGAATTCCAAAAAATCCAACGTCCTCCGTGATGTGCCACAGGCGTGACGGGTCCGCGCCGCCTCCACCGATCGCTGCAAAAACAACAATCGCTAGCGCACTCAGCACTATTGTGACTAAAGTTTTGGTAACTAGCGCTGTTTTTTTAATTCCAAAAAAATTAACCAATGTGAGCGCAAATACAGAACTGATCGCGATAGGTCGTGCAAATTCAGGTGCCGCATAGTTAGCAAAGGTCAGCGCCATTGCAGAACAGCTGGCCAGTTTGCCTATAACAAATCCCCAGCCGGCAAGAAATCCCCAGTAGTTTCCTAAACGCTTTCTACCGTATATGTAGGTTCCACCCGATTCTGGATAGACGGACGCCAATTGAGCCATAGTAAGGGCATTTAGAAGGGCCAAACATCCAGCGATCACGACGGCAACAAGAAGTGCGCCACCGGCAGCGGCTGATGCGGGGCCTGCGGCAGAAAAAATACCAGCGCCAATCATTGATCCTAAGCCAATAATGACCGCGTCTTTTGTTCTAAGTCGTCGTTCAAGGCGTGACGGTTCCGTAGAGAATCCTTGGTTGCAAAGTTTTGGGCTTTATAAAATTTATACTACAAGGCTGGCAACAGTATAGAAAATTCTGAACCGACATTTAACTCCGTCGATACAGAAATTTCACCACCCCAGGATTCGACAATCCTAACCGAGGTAGCCAGGCCTAAACCCGTTCCTTGTCCGACGTCTTTAGTTGTGAAGAAAGGCTTAAATAGATTGCGAAGGTTTTCATCAGAAATTCCACATCCGTTATCTTTGACGGATAATTTAATTTGGTCTTTAAGAGATTCCGTTTTTAATACTACTTCATATTTGCGATCGGGAAACTGTTTTCTAGCCTCGGCAATTGCGTGCATTGAATTAATGAGTAGGTTTAACAGAACTTGTCCCAGTGGCCCCGCTTCAGCTTTAACAAAATAGGAATTAGGAAACTGTTTGTTGAGGGTGATACTATTTCGATCAAATTCGTGCTCTAACAGATTTAGCACGTCTTGTATTGTTGTATTTAAATCCACAGATGATCCGTATTCAGATTTTTGTTCGCGCGCTATATGAAGCAGAGAACTAACGAGTTTTGTAATTCGATCGATTTGGGAAATAATTATGCTTAAATCTTTTTTTAATAGTTCGTTGTTTCCGGCTTTAGATTCGGCCAGTTCTGCGCGACTTCGAATGATTCCCATTGGGGTTCCAATTTCATGCGCCAAACTGGACGCCAGTAATCCTAGAGAAGCAAGTCGGTCTTGTTGCAAAATCTGCGCTTTGCTTTCACGTAATTCTTCCATGTCGTGGTTTTGTTTGATTGCATAACGAATCGATCTTTCTAAAAGGGGACTCGTGAGTTGACCTTTAACTAAATAGTCTGACGCCCCTACGTGCATAGCTTTTATGTCTAACTCAAAATCAACTAACCCCGTTAGAAAAATAATCGGACACGAAAAGGGACTTTTCCTAACTTCGCTCAACAGTTCCAATCCCGTTTTTTCGCCTAGGCGATAATCCAAAAGACAGGCATCAAATGTCTGCTCATTTAAAGCGGCTCGTCCATCGTTGTAGTTCGATTTCCAAGTGACTTTATATTTAGACGAGGTCACGTCAGACAATAAATCACGAATGTGACAAAAATCATCTTCGTCGTCGTCAATCAGCAGAATATTGAATTCGTTCATTTTAAAGACCTGGCTTTGGTGACATTCGGTAGGGCCACGATTTCAAACCAGTAGCGGCCGATATTGCGCATGACATGCACGAGTGAGTCAAATTCAATGGGCTTGGTGATAAATGAATTGGCGCCTAAGTTATAAGATCTAACGATATCTTCTTCTGCTTGAGATGTCGTCAACACAATGACTGGGATTTGGCTCAGGTGAGGATGTTTTTTCATCTCGGCCAGAACTTCTCTGCCATCCATTTTCGGCATATTCAAATCTAATAGTATTAATCCAGGCATCATATTTTTACCTGATTGAGATTGTTCCCATTTTTCGTGAAGCCATTTAATCAGGGATTCACCGTCATGGACAAAATGAAGCTCATTTAGTAAACGACTTTCAGATAAAGCTTCGCGAATCATTTCACAATCATCTAAATCATCATCAGCTATTAAGATGGGGACTGAATTTCTGTCTTTCATAACGTGGACTCCGTATGTTGTTTGATAGGAAGATAAACAATAAATGTTGAGCCTTTACCAAGCTCAGACCGCGCGACAATACGGCCACCATGACGATCGATAATCTTGCGGCAAACGGCCAAACCGATGCCCGTGCCTTCGTATTCGTGGCGTCCATGTAGACGTTGAAAAATAGTGAAAATTCTGTCCGCGTACTTTTGCTCGAAACCGATACCGTTGTCGGCGATTGTGATTGCGCATGTTTTATCATCCACATTTGCGGATATGGTGACAATCGGTGGGCAGTCTGGTTTATGAAACTTTAAAGCATTGCTTATCAAATTTTGAAACAGCTGATGCATTTGTGTTGGATCAGCATCAATATCCGGTAGATTCGAAATATTGACCGTGTCGGCCGTTTGTTCAATTCGTATTTCTAAATCTGATTTCACCTGAGTTACTATTTTATTTAACGAAACCTGGGAAAATGGATTCGCCTTGGTCGTCACGCGTGAATAGGTAAGTAAATCATTAATTAAAATCTGCATTCGTTTGGCTGACGCCTGTACGCGGTCTAAATAGTCATACGCTTCTGGGGAAATACTATCTTTTGCTTTAAGTTTGACCCGGTCGGAAAATGTCTGAATCTTTCTAAGTGGCTCTTGCAAATCATGTGCGGCGACAGATGCAAAATCTTGCAATTCTTGATTACTGATTTCTAGTTTTTTTGAATAAATTTTTAACTGTTCTTCGGCTAATTTTCGTTCTGTGATTTCATAACGGACAGCTACGTACCGTTCTGGTTTTCCATCCGCGTCCATAAAAGGAACGATCGTCGTGTTTACCCAATATAATGAGCCATCTTTGGCGCGATTTCTGATTTCGCCTTCCCAAGTTTTTCCTTCGGAAATTGTATTCCACATGTCAATGAAGAATTCTTTCGGATGGTAATTTGAATTAATGATTCTATGGGTATTACCCAGAAGTTCGCTTTCCGAGTATTTGGAAATGGCACAGAATTTTTTATTTACGTACGTAATTTTACCACTCTTATCGGTAATCGCAACGATGGCGGCTTCGTCGATGGCAGACTTTAAGTGCAGAAAATCTTGGCTAGATAAACCTTCAGTTGTTTTTTTCATTTATATCATCCTGGGGTTCAGGGGTATCGTCAGATACCATTCCGTAAATGCGTTCTTTTCGGTATAAAGTACGGCGACTGATACCAAGGATTTCGGCGGCTTCGTCTTTTTTATTTTTCACCTCACCCATGATCAGTTTGATGTAACGCTCTTCTAGTTTTTCAAGGGTAGGACGGTCCGCGTGAAGTTGTTCAATATTTTGTTGAGCTTCTTCTAGCGCGCTTCCTAGAACAACATTTTTTTCAATCAATTTGCCGGGACTTAATACAATGGCTCTTTCAATAACATTTTCTAATTCCCGAACATTTCCTGGCCAAGGATGCGCCATTAACACACTCATGGCTTCAGGGGTTGCCGATTGCACCATCGAACCATTTCTGGCCGCGAATTTTTTAATAAATGCATCAACTAGGATCGGGATGTCTTCGATACGTTCGCGTAACGGAGGAACGCGAATTGGTACAACATTAAGTCTGTAAAATAAATCTTCCCGGAACTTCCCATCTTTAGCCATAATCTTTAAGTCGCGATGAGTAGCGGCAATAATTCTGACATCAATTTCTTTATGAGTGTTACTACCGACCGGTCTGATGGTGCGTTCTTGAAGGACCCGCAATAGTTTGGCTTGTAGTTGCAAACTCATATCGCCAATTTCATCTAGGAACAAAGTTCCATGATTGGCTTCTTCGAAAAGGCCTTTCTTGTCAGCGATGGCGCCCGTGAATGAACCTTTGACGTGACCAAAAAGTTCACTTTCCAAAAGATGCTCAGGAATAGCGGTGCAATTAATTGCAATGAACGGCTTACTTTTGCGAGGGCTTGCATTATGCAGAGCGCGAGCAACGAGTTCTTTACCAGAGCCACTTTCTCCAGAAATTAAAACGCTGGCCGAAGCCGGTGCTACCACTTTAATTAGTTCAAAAACGGACGTGATGGCAGGGCTTTTTCCAACAATCGAATCTAAAGTGAATGTTTTATTAAGTTCTTTTTTTAACGTCGCGTTTTCATTTTTAAGAGACACGCGTTCACTGGCTCGTTTAACGAGAAGCTTCATTTCTTCGTTTTTAAACGGTTTAACGATGTAATGGTAGGCGCCTAATTTCATGGCTTCAATAGCAGTTTCAATTGAGCCGAACGCCGTCATCATAATTGAAACAATCGAAGGATGATCTGACTGAATCTTTTTTAGGAACATCAAACCGTCGATGTCTTTCATTTTGTGATCAGTTATCAGAATATGTGGAAGATCTGTTTTGAATTTAACAAGGGCTTCGGATGCAGATGTGTACTGACTCGTTTTATAACCTTCATCTGTCAGAAGGTCGGCAACAACTCGCCCCATTTCTTTGTCATCATCAACGATTGCTATTTTTATTTCGATGGCCATAGTATTCCTAAGTTTTGTTTTTTAGTGTGTGTATCAACAACGGTGCCAAGGATTCTCTGGGCCACTCAATTTTAATAAGGCCATAAATACCTAATATTAAACAATAAAACACCGTGTCTGGTTAGTTTAGTCGTAGTCCAAAAGGGGCGGCAAGACAACTTGTCAACGATAGCAAGCGCGCAATGACAAATTGTCTCAAGCCAGGGGCTCTTGGCGTCCTAATAGCGATTTAAACCTATTTTAGACTTGGCGGCTCGATTGCCAATAAATCTTTACAGATTTGCCGATGCTGGCCCAATACGGAGACTAATTTGAAAACGATACCGCAAATTCGAAAGTATATGACCTACTTGCCAAAGACGATCGCTCACGATCAGACGATTGTTCAAGCAAAAGACCTGATGAAAAAGCTTCATATCAGACATCTTCCCGTTTTTAAACAAGGAAAGTTAGTCGGTATTCTCACTGACCGCGATATCAATTTAGTCTGCCAATTTATTTCGTCTCATCCGGAAAAAACACGAGTTGAAGACGCCTGTACTGCTGAACCATATTCGACAAGTCCGGACACACTTTTAACAGATGTTGTGACCTATATGGCCGAACACAAACTGGGATCTGCGCTGATCGTTGAAAATGAAAAGCTTGTGGGAATTTTCACAGAACTGGATGCGTTCAGAGCGATTGCAGATTTGTTTGAAACGCGACTTAAAGGCTAAAAGGGGAGTTGACATGAAACCGATCGACAAATTATCAATTTTTTTATTAAATATTCTAATCGTTATTTCAATTGTACTGATTTCGTTCCTCTCATATCATACGTTCGCTGCTGATGTGGAAACAATTCCTTTTAAAGAATACAAAGATGAAATGCGCAAAGAGGGTCAGTTTTTTTCGGTGCATCTTTCAGTGGGAAGCCCAATTCGTATCTTTGTTGTTGGTAAAGAAGAAGCCAAGATAGATCTCTCAAAATTAGAATTGACAGTTAGACGCCTAAATCCTTACCCTGGAAAAGTTTTGAAAGCAGATCGCTATGATCACTATTTTATCGTAAATGATCCCAAATCAGTGGCGCGGGATGCGGAATTTGAAATTACGGTAAAATCAAAAACGTCGGATGAAAAATTTAAATTTGACCTAAAAAACAACGTGCCTTAAGGAACTAGAGTGGCGGATAAAAATATTAAGATAAGGTTTTTAGGGGCAGCCAGCACCGTCACCGGGTCAAAATATCTAGTAACTGATGGTACAACCAATGTGTTAATCGACTGCGGATTATTTCAAGGACTTAAATCATTACGCTTGAAAAATTGGGATGAATTTCCGATAGACCCTTCAAAAATCGACGCGATTTTATTGACTCATGCCCATTTAGATCATGCCGGGTACATTCCGCGGATAATTAAAAATGGATTTAAAGGCAAGGTCTATTGTACAGCGGCAACCAAGGAGCTGAGTCAAATATTACTTCCCGATGCGGGATATTTGGCCGAAGAAGAGGCCGAGTACTTAAACAAACACAAACGCTCTAAACATAACCCGGCCTTGCCCCTCTTTACGTTTGAAGAAGCAAAACAATCAATAGACTATTTTCAACCGGTAGCGTTTAATTCACAAACTCAATTCAATGATAAAATAAGTTTTGAATTCAGATATGCCGGACATATTTTAGGTGCGGCTTCTATCATATTAAAAGTCGGTTCAACTAAAATAGGTTTCACTGGCGATGTCGGACGAATGCGTGATCCAATATTTTTTCCACCCAGTGATATGCCGCCTGTAGATTTCCTTGTTACGGAATCGACCTATGGCAACAGAAGGCATCCTGATATTGATCCAATTAACGAATTAGAAAAATGCATTGTTGCAACCGTTAATCGTGGCGGAAGTGTTATTATACCTTCATTCGCTGTTGGTCGAGCACAGAGCCTAATGTTCTATTTATGGAAGCTAAAGAACGAAAAAAAGATTCCCAATATTCCCATTTACCTTAATAGTCCAATGGCCCTAAATGCCAATGCAGTTTGGTCCCAGTTTCATGAACTTCATCGCCTCAATGGACAAGAATGTAAAGACGTTTGCAATATCGCTAAATATGTTAGAACGGTGGACGAATCTAAAGAATTAAATGAAAAGACAGAGCCCATGATCATAATTTCTGCTAGCGGTATGCTAACGGGTGGGCGAATTCTTCATCACTTGAAACGATTCGGTCCTGAAGAAAAAAATACGATTCTGCTGACTGGTTTCCAAGCTGCCGGTACCCGAGGCGAAGCGCTTGCAAATGGCGTTAAGCAAATCAAAGTACATGGCGAGTATGTAGAAATTAAGGCACAAATAGAAATTTTAGAAAATATTTCGGCGCATGCCGATTATACCGAAATAGTGGAATGGTTAAAGAAAAGTAATATTTCTCCAAAGAAGACGTTCATCACCCACGGTGAACCCACTGCCGCTGATGAAATGCGCAAAAGGCTCAGTGAATCGTTAAATTGGGATTGCGTCGTGCCTCTTTATAATGAAGAGTTCGAATTAAAATGAAAATAGTTTTTTCCGATACTCATGGATTTGAAAAACAAGCTTTTGATTCAGCCAATTCCAAATATGGTTTTGAAATCGATTATTTGGATTTTCGGTTAACGGCCAATACGGCAGAAGCTATTCGACCCACTGACGTAGTATGTTCATTTGTGAGCGATAAAATTGATCGTCAGTGCCTAGAAGTATTGTCTAAAAAAGGGGTGAAACTTTTATCCCTTCGCTGTGCTGGTTTTAATCATGTTGATGTCAAGGCTGCCAGTGACTTGGGGATAGCGGTTTGTCGAGTACCTAATTACTCTCCGTATTCGGTTTCTGAATTCACTGTAGGATTGATTTTGTCTTTAAATAGAAAAATTCATCGAGCTTATAGTCGAGTGCGGGAACTCAATTTTTCCTTGGACGGATTTGTAGGTTTTGATTTGCATGGAAAAACAGTGGGTATAGTTGGCGCTGGCAAGATCGGCGGCCTGGTCGCCAATATTATGGCGGCCTTTGGATGTACTGTTTTAGTTTATGATTCATCCTCCAGTGCGTCGGTTTTTAAAAACGACAAAATAAAACGAACAACGTTGCCTGATTTAATAATGAACTCAGATATTATTTCTTTACATGTTCCATTGAATCCTGAAACGGTTCATATCATTGATTTAAAAACGATTTCGCAAATGAAAAACGGCGTCTTGATTATTAATACGGGTCGGGGGGCTTTGATTGAATCTAAAGCCCTAATTGATGGTTTAAAGAGTGGAAAAATTGGCGGTGCGGCCTTAGACGTATACGAAGAAGAAGAGGGCATTTTCTTTCACGATTTATCTAATTCGTTTCTCCAGGACGATACGCTGGCTCGGTTGATTTCATTCCCTAATGTACTGGTAACGTCTCATCAGGCATTTTTAACGTCCGACTCTTTGAAAAATATTGCGGAGACTTCGCTAGACAGCATACACGCGTTTCGCAGCGGACGGTCTATTGACCCGTCCTGCCGGTTGTAGCCAGTTTAAGCCATTTTAGTGTAGTCATGACTGCGATGGCGCTGCGAGGTTCCTATCTGCGCGCGACATAAATTACCTAAACGATTAATTTCATTTCCTAGAAGGGCGATCACGTCATCGATGGATACCACGCCTTTAATCTTGCCGAATTCATCTACAATCAATAGACGTCTGATCTGATTAGTTTCCATCAATTTAATGGCGTCTTCGATGGAAGCGTTTTCGGCGGCCGTAATTGGATATCGAGTCATGATTTCATCTATTTTTTGAGTTTGTGCATTTAAATTCTGCTTCACGGCTTTCACTACAATATCGCGATCAGTGATGGTGCCAATGGGTTTCCCATCGGAATAGCGCTCAGTCACAACTACCATGCCTACGCTTTTCTCATCCATAATTTTAGCCACGTCTTGAATTGTGGCGTCTTCAAATACTGTTACGACTTCACTTCCTAAAAATTTTTTAATCATATGCGATCCTTGTTTGTAAATTTAAAAGCAGTATCTGTGCCACATAGTGAATTGCAATTAACCCTCAGGCAACTAGATATTAAGACAACTCGTCAGGGCCATTGACAGAATGTCACATAAATAGCCTTCAAATGCGATTTAAATCGATGTGGTCTCGGTCTATCCGTTGCTATAGCTATAATTCAAAAAAAGGAAGCTAAGATGAAACCTAACGTCGGTCCGCAGTCGTCTCACAATGTGGTCTATGTAAATAGACTCGATCATTTAAACCATGCTTACAATTTAATGAAAAAAATCAAAACTCGACATTTGCCTGTAGTGGATAGTCATAATCAAATTATAGGAATGTTATCAGATCGTGATTTGCTGCGGGCGATGAACAAACCATTGGATACCGAATGGGTCGCTGTTCCTGCAAACCCAGAATTTAATCCTGAAGACATTGTTCAACAGTATATGAATTGGCCGATCGGTACCATCGATGAGTCTGCGCCCCTGACTCAGGCAGCACAAATGATGATTGATAGTAAAATTTCAGCGCTTGTTGTAACTAAAGATCATGCGGCCGTGGGCATCATTACAACAGAAGATCTTTTAAAAGCGTTTATCAATGATCATACGTCATCATTGAAAGACGTTAAAAATCAAATTTATGGCGCCATTTATCGATCGCCAGTTGGAAGCATCATACAAAGTTTATCAAACGCAGGTATTTAATTAAAGGAGAAGGATTTTATGTCAGACTATATTTTATGGGTAGATACAACAAAAGCACATGTTTTCGAAATCAATTCAGAATCGAAAGTGGGACAGATTAAAAAGCATGAATTTGAACACAGAAAAAAATTAGACAAAAACGGTCATGACCATAACGTCAATGAAGAACTTTTTAAAGATATTGCAGATCATATTCATAATTGCAAAAAACTCTTAGTGATGGGACCTGGGGTGGCGAAGACACAATTTCGATCATTTCTGGATCGATCGTATGCGCATTCTTTAGCAAAAAATGTAGTGGGTGTCGAAACGTGTGATCATCCCACTGAAAATCAGATTCTGGCCATCGCGCGCAAATTTTTTGTACACTATGATTTGTTTAACGATCCAGTGATCGCTGGTCACAGCAGGAATTAACACTATGAAAAAAGCTAAACCTAAAGTTCAAAAATATATGACACCCGCACCTAAAAGTGTGGGCTATGACCGTCCGTTATCACAGGCAATGGCCGTGATGAGCGAAATGCGCATTCGCCATTTACCGGTTCTAAAAGAAGGTAAATTAATCGGTTTACTTTCTGATAGAGACGTCAAACTGGTTGCCAGTTTTGAGGACATTGATCCCGATAAAATTTTAGTTGAAGAGGCGTGTACATTTGATCCTTATTGTGTCAGTCCATCAGCAGATTTAAATGAAGTCGTCGACTATATGGCTAGAAAAAAATATGGCTGCGCGATTGTGGTTGATAACGGTAAGCTGGTTGGAATATTAACTGAAATTGACGTTTATAAAGCGTTTTCAGATGTGCTAGAGAACCGGCTATAGAATTTTTTTGAAAAGGTTACGGCGCTCGTTTGTTTTTTGAATTGAGTTTGTTTAAATCGTCCTCGACTTTTTGGACTTCATCCTCGAGGGCAGACAATTCCGGAGCAATCAGCGCAGTAACTAAAAATGCCATGTAAGACCAAACAAACCATCATAGCTATAAAAGTTAGCTTTCCCCCAAATGTTTGTGGTGCATAGGTATTATAACCAATAGTCGTCGTCAAGCTTGTGCTCCATAGAACACAATCGATTATTTCTAATTTCATCGCCGCAGAGTCAGATTCAAAATAATAAAGCAGAAGACTTCCCAAAAGAATTATTAAATTTCCGACAAACGTTAAAAGCCAAAACAGTGGTGTTTTGAATAGCTTTTTTATCCGAACTTTATAATGCACAGGGTGGCCTCCGAAAGCGGTCTATTCATCTAGCATATTTCAATTGCAAACTTGGGCCAACGAAAAAGCTATGTGGGTCGGACTAGAGTGGCTTAGCCTAAGTAGTCTTGCTTGTTAAAACGCGACGGGGGATGCTGCCTTAGCGAGCTTTGTATAAATGCCAATGATTTTTTCCAGATACTGATTGCCAAAGCTTTAAAGTAAATTGTAGTCTATTAACGGGTCCCTGGGATAATCAAATACCCTTGGAGTTTTAAACGGTAGGGTCGCCGTTTTGTGAGGGTACCCTATTGTCTGAACAACAAATTATTTCATATGGTGCTAGTTTATTTTTTGCTCTGGCCGTAATTCATACATTTTTAGTTAAATATTTTCAGGAATTGGCCCATAAATTTCCGGACGGGTCGCCCGGTGAAAATCTGTTTCATTTACTAGGCGAAGTCGAAGTCGTCTTTGGCATTTGGGCGGGCCTGTTTATTGTATTTTTTATGGCCGTTTCCGGTTTTGAAAAACCGATTGAATATTTGCAAGCCAGAAATTTTACGGAACCCATGTTTGTGTTTGCTATCATGACTATCTGTGCGACGCGCCCAATTCTGATGCTCAGTGAAAAACTGATCCGATTAAAAGGTAAACTACTGCCGCTGCATCAAACGATTGGATTCTATTTTGCGACGTTGACGGCGGGACCATTGTTAGGAAGTTTTATTACGGAACCTGCGGCGATGACGGTGACGGCATTAATTTTATTAAAATCGTTTTATCAGAAAAAAATTTCGACCGAGTTAAAGTATGCGACACTGGGACTGTTGTTTGTTAACGTATCCATCGGGGGAACGCTGACGCCATTTGCAGCGCCACCAGTCCTGATGGTTGCGCCGAAATGGAATTGGGATTTTGTGTTTATGTTTACTCATTTCGGCTGGAAGGCGATCTGTGCCGTGTTCTTGTCGACGTCAATTGTGACGTATCGGTTCAGAAGAGAACTGATTGAAATTCAGACTGACGAGGCTAGCAAGCAGGTTAATGTACCGATATGGGTTATAGCTGTGCATTTATTATTTTTGGTTGCTACGGTATTGTCATCGCACTATCTCGTATTATTCATGGGACTTTTCCTATTCTTTCTGGGAGTCGCAATGGTCACCAAGGAATATCAAGACGAAATCAAAATTAAAGAAGCTTTGTTAGTAGGATTTTTCTTGGGCGGCCTCGTTGTGCTGGGCGGGTATCAAAGCTGGTGGTTAGAACCTATCCTTTCCCGGCTGACGGCATTGCCGCTGTATCTGGGGGCAATGGGACTAACGGCGTTTACCGACAATGCGGCGATTACCTATCTGGGTAGCCAGGTCCAAGGGCTGACGGAGTTTTCAAAGTACGCGTTGGTTGCAGGCAGTGTGGTGGGCGGCGGTCTGACCGTGATTGCCAATGCGCCTAATCCGGCTGGGTACAGCACATTGAATGGATCGTTTGGCAAAGATGGAATTAGTCCGCTATTGCTTTTCAAAAGCGCGCTCGTGCCAACTTTGATTGCCGCTATCTGTTTCTGGTTTTTGTAAAAAATAAAATTAGATCTGTCGGGATTGCCTAGTCCTTAACCGCTAACTTAGAAAGCCATACTTTTTAACGTTCGAATAAACTCTTGAACATAGGAAATTTCGGTTTCTCGGTTTATTAAAAAAGGATTCATGAGTGTCATGCGAACGAGATGGCACTTTTTTGTGTCCAGCTGAAACCCCTTTTTTATAAGATAGGCTTCTAACCAACTATTTTTTTTCAGGGGCAAAGACGTTTTTGAAATATAGAAGGGCAGTGATTGTTTTGGGAAATCAGCAAAGAGTTGGTCCACTTTTGAATTCGCTTCAGATAGTCGTTTGGTTGAACCCTTTACCGTCCAGCATAGAATATTTAAATCCGAACCTTCAGTGAAAATTAGATTCTTAAAATTTTTACTTAACTGTTTTTGAAATTTAGACTTAGTTTCTAAATGACGATTAAGGACTCGGCCAAGTCCATCAGAATTAAAACCAATAGATTTTGATGTTAACCAGGTGGCCGCGGCGCCCGTTGCGGGTCTTGAACCTTCGACAGATTGAACACCCGCCTCTTGAGCCGATTTAAATTGGATGTACGGAGCTTCCACATCAGAATAGAAATAATCTTTAGATTTACGACAAAGAAAAGCGCCGCAACCATAGGGAACATAGCCCAGTTTATGCGGATCTAAAGTTAAACTTTCAATATATTTCAGGGCATCGGTCTGCTTGGCTAAGTATGAATGAGTAGCGTGCTGTGCACACGCAAAAAAGCCACCGTAGGCGGCGTCCACGTGATGCCAGATTTTCATATTAGAATGCAGTTCAAGAATATGATTTACGTCTTGAATGTCATCCACTGTGCCTCGTTCGGTCGATCCGAATAGGGTTACGACACCTAATATAGGATAATCGGCCGCTGTCAGAATTTTTTTAAACGATTTTGTACACAGACGACCATATTTATCTAGGGGTACTTCTACCAAGGCCGAATCGTCATAGCCAAGAATTTTGAGATTCTTTTTCCAAGAGTAGTGAGCTGCAGCTGAAGTCAGGAGTTTAGCTTTTGTTCTGTGTTCAAATGGAATTCGGTGTCGCATTCTTAATAGCGCTTCTAAGTTTGCGACGGTACCGCCTGAAGTCAGGTGGCCAATCGTTTTTCGCCATTTAAACATTTTCCCTAACGAGTCGATGGCTTCACGTTCGATATTAAGACCGACAAGAGACGATTCTTTTGAAATATTGTTGGGGTTGTGCAGAAGCGCCACAAAATGTCCCAGTAAACCCGGTAGAGTCAGTTCAGAAAACATGTGACCTAAATAGCGAGGCGAAAATTGCGGAATTTCATTCTGAAAATTTAAAGACAGAGTTTCCATAAGAAGCTGAATGGATTTTTGATTTTTTAAAAATTGCGGATGCAGCTGATCATCATGGGAGATGGCTTTTCCATCTAAAGGAAAAAGCGATTTTCGCCAGTTGCAGTAGTGACTAACTATTTCTAAAAAAGCAGATTGTAAGAATTGAGTATTCTCGGCTTGTGGACCTAAAAAATACGATTTTAAAGATATATCTTTGGGCGGACACTGTTTTCGTTTCATGCTCTAATATGTCGCATAGTCCAGAACAACAAAATATGATCTGGGTCATATTTTCGAAACAAATCGCCTTTTGCCGAGTTTAGTTTACCGTCGTAAAAAGGCGTTGGGGTTAAATGTCAGGGGGGCAAAGGCAAACAATGTCGTAATGCGTTTGCAGTAAATGATGACTTGATCGTATTTAATTAGATCCTGCTCTGATATATTTATCTTAAACATTTGAGCACCAGAGTATTGCTTTAGCGGCGTTAAGATCGTCATTCCGATGTGAGCATTTTTTGAATTTCTTAACATTAGAAATAGGTCGGGGCCTTCGCTTACGTAAAAATTTTTATCAAGCTGGACGTAGAGTCCTTGGTTTACTTTCATAAGGGTGGCGTAGCCTTGAGCTTTGTGCATGGAATCCGCACCTTTAAACGCACCCATCGCAATAACGGAATTATTCAGAATTTGCGCCCCGGCTGTAAATCCCACTATAAGTGAAACTATAAATACTTTAAAAAAATGCAGTGTCATACAGACTCCTTTGTAGTTTTATTTCAAATGAACTAAATCCCCTTTATATGAATACGCGTTTTTTGTAGTCGATGTAAGATTACAAATTGTTTTACTATATCTAAAAAACTGATATAGACTTATGGATATGATCAAAATATCAGATCACCTTGAAAAGCTACCGATTTTCCTTGAAGTGGTTCGATCGGGATCCATTCGAAGTGCGTCCAAAAATCTGAATATGAGCCAACCATCAGTTTCCAGGACCATTCAGATTCTAGAAGAGTCCGTGGATCAGCGGTTATTGGTGCGTGGTCAAACTGGTGTTCAATTGACAGAGTTTGGTCAGCGTCTGCTGGACTTGTCGCAGAAAATTCACGCTGAGGTCGATCAATTTCAAAAAATGGGAACGGTTCAAGCACAAGACGTGCAAAAAATCAAATTTGGCACGTATGAAAGTATTGCGGTCTATTTTTTCCCGAAATTTCTGCGACATATATTAGATAGTAAAATACCAATCGATATTGATCTTCTTACCGCTAGCAGTGATCAGTTAGTGGATTACTTAAAAAGAAATATCGTAGATGCGATCTTAAGTGTAAATCCGCCTCAATACGCTAGCCTAATTTCAAAAAAATTATTTGATGATCATTACGGATACTATCACGCGCCAGGATTGAAGCTGACGGTAAAAACGCCAATCATCTTTTTCCCGGACGCAAAAGACTACCAAGGTAAAAAAGTTTTATCGTATATAAAAGAATCGACCTTAAAAGATAATCCCCATTTTGTATGCGAAAGCTTTGAGCCAATACGCGCGCTTGCGATAGAAAAAATAGGTTTAGGCGTACTACCAGCTAGAGTAGCCTCAAGCTTTGTAAAAACCGGCGAGCTAGTAGAATGGAAGCCAGATAACATTCGTCCCAAAAAATTCGGAAAACACGCTGTATTTTTCTCATTTTTAAAACGCCGCAACGGCGACCGCAATCTGCTTAATCTTTTGCGATCTATTGAGAACTTTCAAGATCGGGTTTAGGAAAGTTTATAGTTAACGCCCCTTGAAGAATTAGCTAGACCGAAAAACTTAGGTTTAGTAGTTTTAATGAGAGGTTGTAAACTTGACTACAAGAATCTATTTTTCCATATTTCTACTTTTTATTGTTTCGGTCGGTTTCACAGAGCCAGAATTGAAATCTGGCGATATCATATTTCAAACCTCAACTTCCACACAGTCCTACGCCATAATGTGGGCGAGTAAAAGCGTTTATAGTCATGTTGGTATCGTAGAGGTTGATGGAAAAAATATATTTGTAATTGAAGCCATTTCAAAGGTTAGCAGAACGCCTCTAGAAAAGTGGATTGAACGAGGTAAGCTAGGTCGTTACTCGGTTTTTCGGTTAAAGGATAGGGATGCAAAAAATGGACACGACGTAGTGGCTCATTCTAAATCCTATATCGGTCGTGGATACGATATATTTTTCAGTTCAAAAAATGATGACATCTATTGCAGCGAGCTTGTCGCTCTAGCCTATGAAAATTCAGGTTTAAAAATAGGGAAGCGACAGAAAGTGAAGGAACTCGATACAGATAATTTGGTAGTACGAGAGTTAGTTAAAAAACGTTGGCGTCGCCATCCTGTTTGTAAGGGTAAATCAAAAAAATTTGAAGACTGCTGGAACTTAATACTCGAAGATGAACTAGTTACCCCCGAGAGTATCGCTCAAGATGAAAAACTCGTTAAGGTGTGGTCGAACTATCCGTAATTTATAAATTCTGACCAACAATGAGGCGTCAAGTGTAATCAACTCGCGCGTTTTTTTTGGTTTGCTCCAATATAGACTACCGTGTGATAGGCTGGATAGAGGATGTTAAAGATACTTTATAATCTCAAATTGATTGTCTACTTCTGGCTCACAAAAATTGACTAAACTTAGTTAATTTAACTCCGATTCGTTGTGCACTGGCAAATTCGCACAATGGAGTTTTAATGTCGATTTTAAACAGATGGGGAATGTGTGCAGGGTTATATTGTTTGTTTCACTTATCAACAGGGTTGTCGCAAGTAGCCCCAGAAGCTCAAACAGCACCGCCGGCTGAAGAGGTAAAGCTCTTCCCCGCTATACAAGATGAATTTGATTCGATGCTAAGCTTCGGCTATAGGCCCAAAAAGGGAAACAGTACACTGAGTTTGCGTTATTTCAATATGACTCAAACTTCGATACTTAGAGTTTTTTCTGGAACGACGTTAAATATTACCAAACTAGCAGATGTTACCTCCCAGTCATCCAAACTGGAGCTTTCTTATAATTATGGGTTGTCGGAAAAAGTTAACATAGGCATTACGACCGTAAATAGTTTAAGTAGTAAGTCTGAGTTCAAATACACGACGACCGCAAAGGCTAGTGGAAACGTCGACTATACAACTAATAGGAGTGGCGCAGAAGAGCCAATTTTATCCGTCGATTATGTTTTTATCAAAGAACATGATTTGTTGGTGGTGGGTGAGTTAAAATATTCACCAAAAACTGGAGACGCAACATCAAGCAATAGCTTAAGAGGCGGCTCATCGAGTGCGGTCGGTTTAAATGTATTCAAAGCAGTTGGTGTCTTTGAATACAGCGGCGGTATGGAAATAGAGAGTTTGTCTGAGGCATCTAGTAAAAGCGATACATCGACGACCGAGTCAACAGGTGGTAGCAAATTCATAGTTGGTTTGGGAGTAAATATGTATATAACACCAAATGCATCTCTGTTCGCTCAGGGCACTTACGTGCAAGTAGCAACGTCAACTGATAAAATCAGCACCCAAACAAATAAAGTCGAAACCGATGCCTACGGAACGGGAACGATATTAGTAGGTTATCAATATGCATTGTCGAAAAATTTGCTATTCCAGGCAGCAGTGTCCGGTTTATCAGCGGACTCAATATCCGCCAAACAAGGTACCTCGAAGGTAATTCAGGATGAAACGAGCGCGAGAGGTGTAGGAGTTGGGTTGAAGTTTGGGTTTTAGATTTGAATTATTTGATGGTTGTTGTCTTCACTTTGGAAAAAAAAGCTCCTCCAGTTTCCTAAACCGATCTGTCTTCAATCCAGTCAGCACCAATTCATGCCCAGACGTCGGGTGCGCCAATCGCAGCTCGGCCGCAAATAAACAAAGCCCATTTATCCCCAGTTGATCGCGAAAGAATCGATTGTGGTGGGAATCCCCGTGCTCGCGATCGCCTACCAACGGATGCGCACACATATCAAAATGCCGACGAATTTGATGCCATCGTCCTGTGTGCGGGGAAACCTCGAGCCAGGCATAGCGACTGGTTGGGTGTGGGCTATTAACTTGGTAAGGCAATTCAATTTGCGACAATGTACGATACTGTGTGATTGATTCTGCGATTTCTCTGGTTGAAGCTATCGGCAAAGGTTTTTCAATCACGCCATTTGGTTCAGGCATCCAGCCACGTATGGCGGCGTAATACGTTTTTTTCACCTGACGAGTTTTAAATTGATGATTGATATGTGCCGTGGCCTCTTTAGTAAGACCAAAAATCATCACGCCTTCGGTGGCGGCATCCAAACGGTGCGCCGGGAAGGCCCGCAGGTCATGTTCTTGAAGCAACCACTTTGTCACGGTCGGTAGCATCGGAGTGCGACCCTTAAATTTATAATCAGGAGGATATACAAACCAGCCCGCGGGTTTTTGCAAAACTAAAATGTCCTCATCTTGGAAGAGGATGACTGGGAATTCTATCGGCGGTTCTGCTTCAGGCATCTAAAGGGTTTATCAAAATAGTATTCTAGTTGTCCAGAAAGCGAATTTGAGGTTTTTTGTTTTTGGTTAAAGAAAGGTGTAATGTTCACGAATTGTTAAATCAAGCAGGAGGTAATCAGTGTCGGAAGAAGGAAAATTGGATGTCCAACGCCGACAACGGGCAATTTTGCGGGGCCGCTTGATTTCATTGAGTTTTTTGATCGAAGGTCACCTCGAATTATTGAAAAAGTAGGCCCTCTTTATCTAAAAGGTCTATCGATTACAGACATTCATAAGCAGACCGGGATACCTCGAAGTTCAATTTATGCGTCCTTGCGAGCGAACCGTAATGTCCTTCGACCACCGATCCCAGTTCCTTTTGACAGATGGCGTAAGGGTCATGGCAAAACAAAAAACAAACCTTCTTATGGATGGTGCTTTTCCGAAGGCGAGTTAATAAAAGACCCGCAAGAATTTCCTATTGTTCAATTGATTGAAAGTTTATGGCAACAGGGTATGGCCGTCGGAGAAATCGTTCGGTACTTGAATGAAAAAGGGTATCGGTCACGTTTGAATCGAGATTGGGGATATGGGGTCGTGAAGGGGATTTTAAAACGATCTTTAGCCCTACCATGAAAACCAGTTGAATTGATCAAATAAAAAATTAAAACGCGTATGAATAGATGATCTGTACTCTGCTTTTTCAAATAAATCTCTTTAACATACCTAAAAGGACCGTTTCAAAATAGATCGAATTCTCAAATTGAATGTTTCAAATAGAGGAATTCAAGTCAAAATTGTAAAATATAAAATTGATTCAACTTAGTTAGTTTAACTCCGATTCAATGTGGAGTGACAAAAACATTCTCGGTGGTGTGAACATCCTAAGGAGAAAAGTAGTTTTATGAAGCCAAATACTTCTATTGAGATCAATGCCTTAGTGGATATGTTAGAGACCGAGAGTAACTCAGAAAGGGATCACTATTTCTCAGAGCTTAACTCACCACTAAGTGAACTTTGTAAGAGTTCGGATGCTCTTGGACCTTTAATAATTAAAGAGTTAGGGGCCAAAAACAAAATAAGATTAACTGGTAGCATTTATTATTCCAGGTTTAGACCAGGCGACCGTGTTGAGATTAGAATTAAAAAGCTAAACTCAGACTATTCGGAAAAGTACTCTTACAATTGGGTAGTGGAAGAAGTTGTATATCCTCTTCCAGGTACACTTGAGATTGTTATCTCAGGTGACGCTGTTATCGAAATAGACAAAAAGAAAGAATACTTTCTATTCAGTAGTTTATCGATCCATTTTAACAAGATACTAATCAAAAAAATCGCTGACATGGAATTTTCAAAAGATGAAATTATACTAGGGAGCGACGTTTACAATTTGGCATACCAGGACGCTAAATACAAACAGCACCACAGAAACTTAAACTTGTCTCAAAAAATGGCTTTGGATTACGTAGCCGATCACAATATGAGCGGAGCTATTCAGGGGCCACCAGGAACGGGAAAGACTCAAATACTTCAAGCAGTCATTTCATTGGCTTTGCAATCAAATATGAAAGTTTGCGTTTCTGCATTTACAAATGCTGCTGTTGATAACTTAATTGGAAGAATAGTCAGTAAAGACTTCGAGAATGATTGGGTAAGGGTTGGAAATCCCGAGAAGGTCAGATCAGAATTATATCTTAAAGACATTGCTCTAAATAATTTCGTAGCTAGCAGTTTTAACCAACGGGTCATTGAGGCAAATTTATTTGGCGCGACTTTACATAAACTTGCCTTTAATTCGAATGCACCAAAAGTTGATCTGTTGCTTATCGACGAAGCAGGGCAGGTTCCTATTTATTTCTGGCCATTTATTCAGCGATTGGCAAAACGAGTAATTCTAGTGGGTGACCACTTTCAATTGCCTCCTGTATTGCGTGAAGATCATCCTTCGCTGCCATTTGATAACTTATTTTCCTTACTTATAAACAACGACACACCAATGTTGGAGACCCAATACAGAATGAGAAGAGAGATTCAAGCGTGGTCGTCTGAAAAATTCTACAAAGGTAAGTTAGTACCACACCATTCTGTTGCAGATAGAGATTACTACAGGGGAAATAATACATTTCAAGGCGACAACTTTGTAGCCCCGGTAAAATTTGAATCTTTAGGTTCAGGTAGTTCGTCGTTGAACGAAGCCAACTACATTACTGATAAAATTGAAAAATTACTGAGAAGCAGTGTCGACCTAAAAACGGTAGGAGTTATTTGCCCGTACCGATTTCAAGCGGGGGTTGTAAACGCCTCTCTTCAGAACCGCCTTGGAGTTAACGACGCTTCAAAGGTAATGATCGACACGGTAGAGAGATTCCAAGGACAAGAAAAGGAAGCAATATTTTTGTCTTTTGGAATTTCAGGCGAGAATCAGGAGCAGCTAAATTTTCTATCTGATCCCAAGAGATTAAACGTTTCAGTAACTAGAGCGAAGTCTCGCTTTTATTGTCTTTTTGATAGCAACCTTTTAGGCCGATCTCGTAAATCTAAATCGGAAGAACTCATTGATTTTTTAGGTTGGGTCAATGACGGGAAGATAAGCGCTACTCGAATAGCTTAAGAATGGGTTACAAATTTAGAGAAAAGAACATTTAGAAAATTTGTTCAGATTTACTTCATACAGGAGTTAAAATGGTTTGGGTTTGTGTTGGCATACTGAGCCTTTTGATATTCGGAGTGTTTGTTTACTTTTCTAAAAATAATAGCTACAAACTCGATGCTCCGCTATTAGGTCTTTTTGCGTTGGCAGTGTTTTTGATAACTATTGCTTTAGTTCAACCCGAAAGCATGAAGTTTCAAGGATTGGAACTTGTGAGAAAAGTACAGAGCTTAGAAAAAAATCTTAGGCCATACGTGTTGTAGATATCGAGCTTTCAAATGGAAAAATGAAACTAATTCATCAAACTATCAAAGAAGACAAAATTTTGGAAAGCATGGGGATCGAACCCGTTGGCCCCAAGGACTTTCATTTCAACAATGATTTTGAAAATGTAATTCGACACCTTGTAAGGGAGAGCTTAACTGATACTCCCGAGTGGACTAGGGCTTGAGTTTTAAGTATTTTAGGTAATTTCTTCCTGCGGAAAACGAATTTCAATCTCGGTGCCAGAGGTGTCTGTTCGAATAGCAAGAGTCCATTCATAGAGTTTGGAAATTGTGGCTACCCACGCGAGTCCAAGGCCGTTACCTTTTTTACTTTTATTCGAACCGACATTAAACGGCTCGCCTAATCTGTCCCTGACTTCTTTTGGAATTCCAGTGCCAAAATCCTTCACGATGAGATAGTCGTTTCCTAAAATTAGAAGTATTTTTTCGCTTTCGGGAGAAAACTTCAATGCGTTGGTTACGAGATTTGAAATTAATTGATCCAGATGAGTAGGGTTTGCGAATACTGTCAGATCCGAGTTGAGTTCAAGTTGAATTCTGCCGTGGCCAATTTTATCCAGTCGCGATGCTACGTCCTTAATTACTAAATTCATTCTTAGCGCATGAATGTTATTTTGAAGTGGAGAATTTTCTACTTCGGCCCAATCTAAAAATTGAGTTATTATTTCTGAAACTTTGCCAATTTCCTCAATAGCGTCGTTTGCGTATTGTGTAGGTAGTAAATTTGCTTTTCCCTTGGCCTCCGTATCTACTTTCATAATGGCGAGAGGAGTTTTTAATTCGTGTGCCATTTGGAGAGTCCACGATTTCGTCATTTTGTGATTCAAATTTATTCTATCGATTAGTTTTTT
>DDVI01000103.1 GCA_002345205.1 Bdellovibrionaceae bacterium UBA2316
AGAGGTCACGAAAGAAGTCTATTTAATCCTTGGTTTCTGTATTAGATTATTGACTAGTGTAATTTTTTTTCAAAATCCCGATAATTGAGTGTGTTTAAATTTTGTCTTATCACTTTTATTTCTTTAGTACTTTTGGCTACCCCGCTTCTATTTGGTGGAGAATTAGTAACTTTATCTTGCAATAAGGATGGTTTACTCAGTAGTTTCAAAAACTCTCAAATACAAATCAATTTAGGAGGTCAAACCTCGCCTGAAGAAATAAAGAAGGGTATCCAAAAACTTTGCGGCGAAAATAAGAATTGCTTTCGTATACTGAACGAACACGCCATTGATTCCATCGACCTAATCAGACAATTCTTATCAGATGTAACTACCCGTGACGAACTCTGGACTTATCAATCGCTAAGTAGCCAAAGCACAGCAGATTTACAAAATGAACTATCGCGTCTCTCGTTCAATCTAGATAAATGCCATTCTTTAATTAAACAAATCGATAATGAGCGATCCATGGATAAAAAGCTTTTTTCTAAAATGGATGAATCACTGACAATCAAATATCCATTTAAAGGCATGAACCGAGCTCAAATCGGTTCAAATTATGATCCCAGTGCTATACGTGAACTGGTCAGGCTTTCCATCGCTAATGGCGTCGACCCCTATTTTACCATCGCGATTAAATTATTAGAAATGCCACCAAATAAATCGGCGGCCTATATTGGATATCGAAAACATTTCGGCGTCGTAAATATGGACGCGATTGCTGTTTACGATAAGCTAAAATGCATTATTCCTAGTTCTACATTCAGAAATTTCGTATCGGAACAGATACAAAAAAGAGCTAAAGACTTGAAAGCTCAATCGAGTGATTTTGACGCCAGAGCGGCGCGAATATCAAAATCACTAACTAATGGTACAAGCCCTCGATGGACGGGCTTAATATACCAATTCTTAAAAAAAGAAGAAAATGGAAGTTTAGAAGCGTTTTGTAAAACAGATATCGCCGATGGTAATAATGAAAGAGATAATTTTTGTAAATTAAAAATATCTAATGAATATTTTTCATTGAAAAAAACTGCTATGGAAGCAGATCGAGATCTTCAAAGTTTAATCGATACTGAGGTCAAAAAATCTACTCCTGATAAGCAAGAAGTAGTAAAAAATATTTTATCTTGTGCAGGTAGCTGTTATGGCCTAGTGAGCAATAATAAAAACAAAGAAACCTTTTCTATAGGGTTTCCCAATTCTGAACCTCGTGTATTTTGTTCGGAGGAGAAAATGATTCCTATTGGTTCAGCCGCTAGCTTTACAAAAGGAAGTCAAACTTCAGAAGGTTGTTGTGCCAATGTCTTGGTACCTAAAGGAATGACAGATAATGAGGCTATGGTGCAATTTAAAGGGGCATTGGGAATGAGGTTTTTAAAAAGTATCACGGATACTAAAAATAGTTTATCTAATGTTTCCGCTGTAATACAAAAATTTAATGGGGTTGGTTGTCTTGGTTGTACCGAGGGAGTTAATTCGTGTTATTCCCTCCTTCATGCATCTGATCGTCCTATTTATGGCGCTCGAGCGGCTGATTTAATGATTAATTCGGTGATGGCTAATCCTGAGATCCAACAAATCGTTAGAGAAATACAAATTACTACAAAACAACCGATAAAAAGCATTTTCTGCTCTCAATTGGGAGAGGGCAATCACACCATAGATTCGGCCGCGTATTATAACGAGCAGAAAAAATTTCTTCTAGATGGTCAAGATCATTTATTTAAAACCAAGTTAAGCGATGGCACATTTAATATTCCGCAAACACCAAACGATAAAAGTATCTACGAAAAAAGAGAGCGCGATCGTCAGCAGGTCTGTTCAAAATATTTCAATTAAATTGATATTTTCCAAAGGAAATTTTACGGTAAGATTGTATTTTTACAGAAAATCGTTTATTTTGATTTCGAACTGTAAGATTAGATGACACTTGTTAAATCTCCTAGAGCTGAATCGAAAAATTCAGCTCTACTGAGCGATATCAAATTTTCTTAAAAAGAAAAATCCGCTTTGTTGATCGCTGTCAATGATTTCTAGCGTTTTCTTCTATTAATATACCCCTCAGGATAAAGTCCCAAAAAGTAATCGGTCTCTGTAAAATCAGGAATTGGTGTTGCAACAATAGCCCAAGCCCGAATCAGTGTTGGATTCACCTGCGATTTTAACTTTGGTGGCCCCTTGCGAATTGGTAATTCCAATTTATGATTTGTTCTAGGATCTAATCTAAAAAGAGTATGAACTTTTTCTGAATGGCTTTTTCTAAAAAGACCATTGTACATGATCTCTTTTGTCTTTGGCGTTTTCACTTCATCGCTGGCTTTAATAAATTGAAGCTCTGGCATGGCTTGTTTGATTTTTTTAACAGCTCCTTTGATCCGATCTTGAAAAGAGTCCCTTGAAATCCTCAGCATCTCTGCGGCATCGGAATAAGTCATTGGCGGCATATTAAGATAAACAGCCTCAAGCGCTTCTAATTGTTTTTCAGTTAGACTTTCATAAGCTTCTGAAAATCGTTTCCAAATTGATTTTATCACCCGAGTGGTTTCAAGATTAGTCAGATTTTTAATTGCCGCATAGTCACTCACAGATTCCATCACGGAATTGTTTTTCATAAACCAGGTTTTTAAAATTTCAGCTATAATAGATTTTAAAAGAATTTGGTCTTTTTTATAACGATGAAATGAATAAGCGAGATATTAAAAATTGTTGTGGATGGTCGATTAAGAAGTGGGAACCAATCATTGATAGGGCGACATTTGACCGAGTTCAAAAGATGCTAGATCACAACTGTTCACGCCGAAAAACTCACCCGAATAAATATCCTTTTACTGTGACAGGATTGTTAGTTTGTAAAGAATGCGGTGAAAGTATGGCTGGCGCTTCGGCTACTGGTGGCACTGGAAAACGAGTTGGATATTACGAGCATTTAGCGACAAGGAAAAATGAAGCGTCGCTAAACAAAAAATTACTTGCTCATAAGCCAAGACGAATTCCTGCTGCAAAAATTGAACCTGCTGTCTGGGATGAAGTGAAGAAGTTTGTGATGAGTGATGAATTTGTTAACGGCTTGCTGATAAGGGCGAAATCACTTCAAGGTGTTGATGAAAAAGATTTAAGGCTTAAGGAATTGGATCAAAAATCGAAAGCTTTGGATCGGCAAATTTCAGTTTTGGCTGAGAGAATCGCAAAATTACCAGAAGCTATCGATCCGCAGCCATTGATTGACCAGCTTGGCGATTTGCAAAAAACTCAGAAGCAAATTCAAAAAGACCTAAAAGCCAATGAACCTGCTTCGGAAGAAAGTAAAAAACTAATTGAACTTGAGGATTTAAAATTATTCAGGAAGGGATTAAGTGAATTAATCGGAAAAGGAGAGTTGGACCTTGAAATGAGGTCTAAGATTATAAAACTGATTGTGCATAAAATTGAAATCATGAAAGATGGTTTTGAAATTCATTTCCATGTGGGCGAAGCTCACTACAAATCGGCGTTAGGGGATTATTCCTCTAGCGCCTCTTTTTTTGTGTCTTTTTCTAGCGATGTCAGTCGAAATCAAAACAATAGCGGAAAGGGCCGAACCCAAGGCCCCAAAAACAAAAAAGCCCCTGAGGTTTTAGTCTCAGAGGCTATTAAGTCGAATCTAGTCGGGGCTAAAAAATTTTTACATTTTCAAGCGGACGCCCGTTCGAGACGCTTGACAAATGGTGGCCCCGGGGAGAATCGAACTCCCACGCCCTTGCGGGCACTGGATTTTGAGTCCAGCGCGTCTACCAATTCCACCACAAGGCCAGCAGAAGCTCTGAAATGTACTTATGAATTAAGAGCTTTTCAAGTTCTTTTTTTAAAACCTTCCGATCCATACCATAATTTGCAGGATGCCGATCAATCTTGTACTTTAAAATGAAAATAAACTAAAAACAGGAGCAAGGGTATCGGCGCCAGCATCATCCATTCCCACCCTAGCCACAACACCAGTGGCCCCGCGACTCCGCTGGCTATCGCCTGGGTACCAAACACAAAAGTATCATTGGTTCCTTGAACAACAAAGCGGTCTGGACCCGTAAAACGGGTCGAAATATAGGTAGACCCCGCCAAAAACAGGAAATTCCAGGCAACCCCCAGCAGAATCATAGAAACGAGGAAGTTAAAAAACTGATGTCCGATCAATCCTAAAAGTAAACTCGCTAAAAAAATTAATACACCTAAGGCGACAATATCTTTGATGCGCCAACGTCGCACTAAGTACCCACTAAAGAGCGACGGAAAATACATCGAGAAAATATGGCTCTGAATCGCCAACGTCGTGTCTGCGTGACTGAAATGATCTATATGGTGCATTTGAATCGGCGTCGCCGACATGATTAAGCTCATCGTCGCAAAGGCCACCATTGCGGGAAGTGCGCCTTTCCAAAACGAACGATTTTTTATGATTTCTAACCGACTATAACTTTTGTTAGTCACCGAAGTTTTTAAAACATCTGAACTTGTGGATACATTCAAATTCGTGTCGGGCAGTAAAAATGTACCCACCAGCGCAGCCACAATAAATAGAGATAGCAACCCAAGACTGCCCAAAAATTCCGTAGAGACAACAGATCGACCGACCACGGCCGCCCCCGGCCCAAGAAACGCAGAAAAAAGTGTTGCCGCCAAAATAATCGAATGAACTTCACCTTTCCTATCCAGCGTCTCTTCGGCAGCAGTAAATCGGATCTGCTGACTAAACGCCACACTGATTCCTAAGAAAAAGTTAGCAAAGCAATACAGAAAAAACTGCGGCCAATAGAGCGAACTTGCGCAGATGATAATTCCCATTAAGCCCAATGAAAAACCGGTTTGATGACCCCGCGTACGCCCCAGAACTTGCATAGCGTGACTCGCTATCGACCCCCCCGTGGCAACGCCTAAAACTAAAAAAGCCATTGGAAGTGTCGACCATTTCGGATCCGGGGCAAACTGCGCACCCAGAATACCTGTGATTAAAAACAGGCCCGGGGTCAGGCACGATGAGCAGGCTTGAATAAAAACCAAAATTTTAAGGCGCTTTGTCCAGATAGATTTTTTTGCGGGATCCACAGGACTACACTATCGATAGTTCTTGGTTTTTGCAAACTCCCGGCGGACCGGTAGTGAAAATTAACGACTAGCTAGTTCCACGTATGATGCCATTGTCCCACCGCCTGTTTCTTGTGTTGTAAATATCTGCAAATAGCGAAAGACTAACACCTAAATATGGATACAACTTGGGGAATCATCGGCTTAGGCTGGTTAGGTTCAGAATTAGCGACTGAACTGCACAAACAAAATTATAAAACTTGGGGCACACACTCTAAGGATTTTAATTTCCAAACCGATCCTTTTCCCGAACTCTCATTTGACGTGCTCTTTTTAAATACCCCTCCACTACCCCATATCCCGGCGAAAGCCTACGCGGACAAGATCCCTAAGGTGCCAGGCTCTAAAATTATCTTCATTAGTTCCACTTCGGTGTATGGCCAAGACCAAGAAAGGGTTACGGAATCTTCGATTCCAAAACCGACATCAGAGTCGGCGCTGTGGTTAGCGTCCGTGGAATCCTTATTGTTCACTAAGTTTGGCAACGCTCTAACCGTTATTCGACCCGGCGGCTTAATAGGTGGTCAACGGCATCCGGTGTTTTCTTTGAGTCGCAAGGCTGAAATTCCTAATGGCGATGCCGTGATTAATCTAATACATCGACAGGATTTAATCGGTATATGTAGAGTCGCTGCGAGCGTTACCGAAATTCCAATAATAAATGCTGTGACGCCGTACCATCCCAGAAAAAAGGACTACTATAGTCAATGGGCAGCTCAATTAAACCTTCCTAAACTAAATTTTTCCACACTCTCTGAATCAAGTCGTCAGATTGATTCAGCCGTTTTACCCAAACTGTACCGCGATTGGATTTGCCCAAGGTTAGATTTTCTATAGTAGCATAGGCCGTGTATCGCGACGACTATGATTCCAGGTCAAAAAGTTACACACAGATAAAGGCTATTGAAATACGCCCCTATTACCGGTATAGCCATGGTCACAGGAGCCAAGATGTTAAATTTAACTAAAAAACAAATCGACCTAATTTCAGAATCAATGCGACAAGAAAATGGCGCAAGTCACGAGCAAGTTTTAAATCTTCTAAAGCGCGCAATGACAGTTGGTGATTTAAAAAAACTTTTAGCGACTGTTGATGACTCACTTCCTGTTGAACTTGAAGTCGTAATGGAAGTCACAGAAGATGGCCAATGCGCTGCTCAACCAGGCCTTATTATTCACCATTATCAAGTCCGAGCCGGTGACGATGGTTATCCTCGCCTAACATTAGTTGGTGCTCAACCTCAGAACGCTGATCTTTACGCAGAAGCGTTTGAAATTTAGCATGACAACCAGAGTGAATAGAGTGCACTTTCGATGGCGAGTTAATTCGGGCCAATTGGATCGATGGTGATTTGGTCTTTACAACCACGAACATAACCAGTCGCCGATTTATTTAATAAAGCTTTGATCGTTACTTTAGAATCTTCCGTTTTTGGATCTAGTGCACTTGCGGTTAAATTAACCTGAATTTCAGTCAGCATAGTGCCGCTGCAAATAAGCACGAATCGTTTACTTGCGTCCTTACCAAAGGAATCATCTAATGATTTCAGAAGATCGGCTTTCTTTAAAGTCGTTTTCTTAATATTCTTTCTTACGAGCGCCGCCGTTTTAGATTGATTGAAATTTTTTAGAAGTCTGATCGCGCGATCAAAGTATTTAGACGTATCTAGGGTCTGACACGTACCGTGCTTATGCCATTCATGACGCTCTAAACACGATCCAGCGGCTCGGCTCGGCATCACCTTTTCTAGTGCTTTTTCGATGTTATGGTTAGTGATGGCTACGTCTGGGTACTCGCAGAAATCTTTTGAGTTTGATTTTACGTCTCCGCAGAAACCATAGTTTTGACCGCAGCTATTTTTATTTGGCCATAGACCATGCAGAGTAAAGTTTTTAGCCTGGTAAGAATCGGGAGACAAGAATTGAGACAATCTACATTCTGGTTTGCTGCCTTTACCTTCACAGAAGGCCGGTTGCCAGCTCATCGCAAGAACGACAGAATCCATTTCGCTCAAAGTATTACATGAGGTTTGTACAGGTTGTGACGGCGTTGCACCCGTTTGGCTAGAGTCTGCTTTGCACACGTCTGGTGAAATTCCATTGGCTGTTTTAAAATTTTGTAAACTTTCAACATAGTTTATCGAACCATCGGCATTTATCTTTTTTAAAGACTCGTCGTATTTTAATTTAACTTCTTGTCCGTTTTTTAAGCCGTACGCGATACCATCGGCTTTGAAGTAAAACTTTTGATAGGTCGAAAATGGCTTACCTTTGACGGCAAAACATTCATTTGCTACTTCCATCAAAACGTCAGATTGGCTCTGAGCAAAAGCTAGTGTTGAAACAAACAAAAAGGCTGCAAAAATTAATTTCATGGGACCGTCCTCGTTAAGTCTGCTAGCGTAGCAACTTCGATGCCGTTTTTTGAGCTAGCCTATTGATTTAAATTGAATACAAGGAAGACAGTGACAAAAACGAGGGCAAAACGGCCCCGATATTCTATTTCACCTGCATTACCGAAACGACCTCAGAATCCTTCTTGGTGTTGATTTTCACGGCATACGTTCGGAGCGCGTATTTTTCAGAGTCTTTGTTGACCATTTTCAGAATCATACTTAAGGCTTCGGTTCCATTAAAATTAGTGTCTCGACTCTCGTTTTGCTTACCAAAAACTTCCCTTAGGTTATAGCGACCATATTCAGAAATGGTTTTCACATTGATCACGACTGTGGCAATTCCATTGATTTCAGCAGCATTGTCAATTTTTAGTACCGTCTGTCCGCTAATGATGCTGACATAGCGTTTATGGAAGATCGGTTTAGTTTCTAACGTTGTTTTAGATTCCGCCAGGAGGTCGGCTTCAATTTTTTCTTTTACGGCTTTTAAAGCGATGTCCTTTTCTGAATTCCAGAAACATCCGCTTAACAATAAAAAAGTGATAACAAAAAGAGACTTTAGCTTCATCTTAGAAGGATGTCATGAATTTCAAACTACGCAAAGATTTAAATGGGTTACTCACGCTCTACCAAAGTCGCGAAAGATCCTAGGTGTGTCTTCTATTCCAGAAAAAGAGAGGAACACCGTCCGCAATAATAAAATCCTTAGTTTCTCCCTGGATGAATTAGCCAGCAGATGAACTAACTATTGATAACCATAAATATTTATATTTGACAAAATGCCATCTTGAAATAGACATGAGGTTGAGGACAATTCACCTCCATCGAGTTCATTTTGATAAGCGCCAAAGTTAGGTGCATACACGCAGTCTTCGTTCGACTCGCAAAAACCATCCTCATCACCAACGTTATCGCTCACTATCTCCCATGCGTTGTTGAGATACGTAATTGGAATGGTATCGTTAGAGTTAGTCACCTTATTTCCATGAACAGCCGATGGACACGTGGCACCCGCTATGAATGTTTGATTTTGCGTAGTCCCGTCACCACTGGTATTTTTAAAAACAGTGTCCGTTAATTTCATAGTCCAATCATAAATACGGCAATTGCCCGAAGAACATCGCCCTTGAGCCGTCGTATTATCGAAAGTATTTGTCGACTCGCGTCCCCAGGACCGGAACCCACTATCTAACTTCAGCAGCGCTGCCGGTATCAAAGACGCAAATGTTGCCAGACCGTTCATGTCTACGACACTTAAAATATCATTTACTGTTACGCGACCATTAAAGGAATTTACTGCTGTTTTGCCAATCCTCAAAACAGCATTTGAACTGCTTGAGCCGTATGTCGAAGCGCCATCTGTATAGGTATCTGCGCACGTCGAATTCACTAAACCATAACCCGGACTGACCGCAGCGCAATTGTTTACATTAGAACCTAACACAAGCGCCCCAGAAAATTTAGCAGGAACCGCATTTCCTAATGATAAGGCAAATAGAGAATTCGTAATCGCAAGATTCGTCAACGTTGCAGATGTACCTGCACCTAAAAACAGATCAGAATTAGAATTATTAAATCCCGAATTAACCGACATCATCGACATAATATACACCGGAGTTGAACTAGAGCCAAAAATTAAATTTCCATTTAAATTATTAAGTGAAGATACGCCTTGAATTATGGTGTCGGATGAGGATCCATTTACGGTCACTCCTCGCGCATTATTAACTACAAATACTTTCCTTATAAGACTATTACTATTCAATGCATTCAAATCTAAACCATAATTGCAATTTTTTAAAAACACGTTTTCAATATGTGTATAATCATTAAAATTATACCATTGCAGACATTCAGCAAAAGAAGATACTTGAAGATTTTTAATTTTAACAAAGCCAGATTCCGTGGAATAGATTCCCGAATTTGACATAGTACTTGCCCGACCAGCAATGGAGGAGTTTACAACTCGAGAGAAATTAGCCCCTTTTAGATAGATCGCCCAATAAGGCGCTGATGTAGCCGTATATTCCAAATCGACTTCAATCCAAGACATCGTTGAATTAGTTAAGTCTAGCAAACAACTTTGATTTCCGAAAAAATTAATACAGGTGTTTTCGCTGGCCGTAGCATCAAGAGGCTTTAATTTAGCAGAATTCAATGAAACAATCGCGGTCTTTGGCGCCGGTCGATACGCCCGAGTCGTCTGATCACTATTAAAATAATAAATGATCCCGACTCCATTTCCAGAGGCCGGTAAAACGAGTCCTGGCGTACCCGAATTAGCAGGTAACGACTGAATCACGTTGTCCCACCATTTTGTAAGCGGGCTCTCTAATATTAAATTCGCATTTTTGTATATCTTAACAGAGTTATCAATCCATCCGGTCGTTGAAATCAGATTCCGCAGTCCTTTGCCATCTTTCAAATCTGAGGAAAAGAAAAAAGCTTTACCGTCGTCTAGCACACATTTCCATTTAAATACCCCAAGTGTTTCTACCAAAGTTAAACCAGTACAGGAATCTAAGCCGGTGGCTATTTTTAAATGTTCGGCGCCGTGAAGGCAATAATTACGAGGAACCGTACCGGGCATCCCAACTAACGTGCAAGCCGAATCCCCTTGATGCCATATATCCTTCGAAGAGTTATTATTCAGAACATAGTCGTTCCAGTTCGCTCCATTGAGAGGATATACTTTTTGAACCTAAGTCACCCCCGGCACGTTGACTGGACTTTGAACGACGACGGCTTTTTCAATGGTTTGGCCTTTCGAACGATAGGAAAAATTAACGTTACATTGAACTGAGTTTAGTTTATCTCCGTCAAAACGGAGCTGAATAGAACAGTTACTACTGGCTGCAATGGTATCCCCGCATCCGTTCGTTATCATTTGGCAACTATCAGTTGCTAAAACTTGAAAATCTGAAATGTCCGCAGATTGAGCACCCGCAATAACCAAGGTAACTGCACCGCTTTCCAAATAAGTGATCGAAGCCGGCAAGGTTTTTACTTCTACACTAATTTCTGAAGGTGAGCTGCTGCTATCCTTTTGGGCGTCAGCGATCGCGATTATACGAGAATCAATAAAACATCCAGTCAAAAAAAACGCGAGTAAAACCGAGACCAGGCCAAATTGAACTTTAACCATTAGGACCTTTCGGTTGTTAAATTTTTTTGCTTGAATTTTCCCAGAATGAGACGTTTCCTATACGAAATATATTCTGAGGAGTAAAAAATGAAACTGTTGATAGCGATTCTTTATGTAGTGGTCGGTTTGCTTTTTTCAAGCGCTCACGCAGATTCCCGATTCGGAGTAGTTCTAATTTCTAAAGGTACTGTAAAAATCTCATCAACGGCGGGAACAGAAAAAAATGGCGCTATAGGTATGGACATCCTTGAAGGAGACACACTTACAACTGGCCCAGAATCCTCTGCAAAAATCGTTACGCTTGACCGCAACGTTATTGTAGTTGGTGAAAAATCTGAAATTGTATTTGAAAAATACCAACATGAAAATCAAAAACAAAAAGCGGTCGTCATTGATGTAAAAGAAGGCAGCATCCGTAGCTCAATCAAAAATAAATATGATCAAAAAGATGAATACTACCAAATCAAAACACCCACTTCGGTAGCCGGAGTTCGAGGAACTGATTTCTATGTCGAGCATGACAAAGCTAACAGAGAAAATGTAATTTGCACATTTGAAGGCAAAGTTTCGTACAAACCAAATGAATCAAAAACAGGCTTCTTAGTTACCGCAGGAAAATTCATACGTCATAAAGAAGGCGAAACAGTGACTATGATTTCAGCTAAACCCCCATGGATTGAAAAAACTCTTAAAGCGCTTGAGGTGACAGGCAAAGAGGAAATTCCAACCACTAACCATTCTAAATCTGTTAAGTAGGTATCACAATGCGCATTCTACACACAATGATTCGAGTCAACAATCTGGAAGAGTCTTTAAAATTTTACACTGAAGTCGTTGGCATGCAGGTGCAATCACGCAAAGACTACCCAGAAGGAAAATTCACCTTGGCTTTTGTTGGTTTTGGTCCCGACAAGGACCAAGGCGGCTCGATCGAGCTCACTTACAACTGGGATACGTCAAGCTACATACTAGGCAATGCATTTGGACATATTGCTTTAGCAGTCGATGACATTTACGGTTTTTGCGAACGAGTTAAAAACCGTGGTGGCAAGGTCACTCGTGAACCAGGTCCCATGAAGCATGGAACTACCGTCATCGCTTTTATCGAAGATCCCAATGGATATAAAATCGAACTAATTTCCGGCAAGTAATTTTTTGTCACAGAGTGAGACGTTTTATCAGTCCTATTGACAGAACGAACGGTCGTGCTATTCTAGCCCATGTACAGGAGGTACAGGTGGCTGTCGCTAGTCAAACCAAAGCGCTAATCTTGGATGCAGCAGTTAAAATTGCTAGCCGCGATGGCATTGATGGTTTGACGATCGGCGAATTAGCCAAAGCCGTAGGCATGTCTAAGAGCGGGCTCTTTGCTCACTTCAAAGGCAAAGATCAATTACAACTGGAAGTCTTACAAAAAGCTCGTGATCAATTTGTTGATGTCGTTTTAAGACCCGCTTTCAAATTCTCTCGCGGTGAACCGCGCGTGAAAGCCATGTTAAAAAACTGGCTTGAACATTTGAATGATGATGGCACTCTTCAAGGTGGACGTATTCTGATTGCAGCTTCAATTGAACTTGATGACCGTCCGGGTCCACTTCGTGATTTTGCAAAAAATGTTCAAAAAGATTTGATTACAAACGTAGAAAAAGCCGCACGCATTGCGGTCGATGAAGGCCATTTTCGCAAAGACTTGGATGTCGAGCTATTTGCTTGGTCGATGTACTCCCATGTCTTGGGATATTTTCATTTTAAACGAATGTTAGACGACCCTAAGGCCGACCTTCATTTGAAGCGTGCATTCAACACACTATTAATGATGTCGCGTGTTTCAGATGTTAATATAGATACAAAAGATAAAAATAAAAGAAAGAAATAAGTAAACCATTGGAGGTTATATGGACTCATTATTGTATCAAGGCTTCTTCCTTCAGGATGAAGTGATGGCGATTGCGATCGCCGGCTCGATACTGGCAGTATTGGCGCTAGGGTTTCTAGGTGCCCCGCTTATCGTATGGACGATTGCGGTATCAGCAATTCTTTGGGGCTTTGGAGCCCCAACAGCGGTGGTGGCCGCTTATGTTGGGATGAGTTTGATCTTTATCATTCCGCCGATTCGTAAAGTGGCGGTATCCAGTTGGCTAATGAAAATTTTAGCGAATATCATGCCGGCAATTTCAGAAACAGAACGTAGCGCGATTGAAGCGGGTTCTGTATGGGTAGAGAAAGATTTGTTTTCTGGTAAGCCCGATTTCAAAAAACTTATCAACGAACCCTACCCTCATTTAACAGCCGATGAGAAAGCGTTCATGGAAGGTCCTGTTGAGCGTCTATGCGCGGCGATCGACGATTGGAAGTTATGGGAAACGCGCGAAATCCCTCAGGACGCGTGGGAAATTATTAAAAAAGAAAAATTCTTAGGGATGATTATTCCAAAAGAATATGGCGGCCTTGGTTTTTCAGCGATGGCGAACAGCGAAGTGGTTCATAAACTCGCGAGCCGATCATTAGCGATGTCAATCATGGTTATGGTTCCAAATTCATTAGGTCCAGCTGAACTCTTGGTTCACTACGGAACGGAAGAGCAAAAGAAAAAATATTTACCTAAATTGGCCTCTGGCGAAGAAGTTCCTTGCTTTGGTTTAACGGAACCGACGGCGGGCTCCGACGCCGCTTCGATTGCATCAAACGGCGTTCTTTTTAAAGGCGACGATGGCAAAATGTACATCCGTCTTAACTGGAACAAACGTTGGATCACACTTGCGGCGATTTCAACCGTGATTGGTCTTGCGTTTCGTTTGCGCGATCCAGAAAATTTAATGGGTAAAGGTGAAGACTTAGGTATCACGGCAGCTCTAGTACCTGCGAAAACTCCAGGTGTAACAATTGGTCGCCGTCATGATCCACTCGGTGTTCCTTTCCACAATTGCCCGACTCAAGGTAAAGATGTAATCATATCTATCGATCAAGTCGTTGGCGGTACTGAAGGTTTCGGTCGCGGTTGGCAAATGGTGACAGAATGTCTAGCCGCGGGTCGTGGGATTTCGCTTCCTGCGCAAGCCGTGGGTGGTGCTAAGCTCGCTCTTCGCGTGGTCAGCGCGCATGCGTCGATTCGCAAACAGTTCGGGGTACCTATTGGTCAATTCGAAGGTATCGAAGAGCCTTTAGCGCGTTTAGGTGGCTACACGTACTTAATGGAAGCTATGCGCCGCTACACTTTGGGCGCAATCGATAAAGGCTTAAAGCCATCGGTTATTACGGCGATTGCCAAATACTACCAAACAGAAACGTCTCGTAAATTAATCAACGACAGTATGGACGTAATGGGCGGCGCGGGTATTTCACGCGGCCCAAAAAATCTACTCGCTCATATGTACATTGGTACACCTATTGGCATCACTGTAGAAGGAGCGAATATTTTAACTCGAACGTTGATCATTTTCGGCCAAGGGGCTCTTCGCGCCCACCCGTATGCGTTTGATGAAGTTATGGCGATCGGAGCAAAAGATGTTGCTAAGTTTGATAAAGCCTTCTTTGGTCACATTGGTCACATCGTAAATAATTTATTCCGTTCTGTGGTATTAAGCGTAACTCGTGGTTGGCTAGCTAGCTCACCTGTGAGCGGCAGCACGGCTCGCTACTACAAAAAACTAGCATGGGCGTCGGCTTCATTTGCAATCACAACGGATATCGCAATGGGAGCCCTGGGTGGTAGTTTAAAATTCAAAGAGAAAATCACAGGTCGTTTTGCCGACATCCTATCTTGGATGTTTATTGGCACAGCGGTACTTCGTCGCTATGAAGCCGAAGGTCGTCGCGAAGAAGATCTTCCCTTTGTACATTTTGCGATGAATCACGCGCTTTATGAAATTCAAAAGAGCTTCAGCAATTTATTTGCGAATCTAGAAGTGCCGGGATTAACTTGGTTCTTTAGCGGTCCACTTCGTATGTGGTCTAATTTGAATGCCTTAGCCGATGAAGCCAACGATCGCCACACGCACAAAATCGCCTCTACGATTTTGAATAATCAAGAGGTTCGTAAGCGTCATTCAGATGGTATTTACGTCCCTACTAATAAAGACGAACAGTTAGCTAAACTAGAACACGTATTCGAAGTCGTAAAACGTGCAGAAGCGACCGATCGCAAAGTTCGCAAAGCCGTTAAGGAAAAACAAATTCCAAAACTAAAAGGTTCAGCGGCATCGAAAGCGGCGCTTGAGAAAGGTATCATTACTCAAGATGAATTTAATGAGCTCGCTAAGGCCGAGCAGTTACGTTGGGAAGCTATTCAAGTTGATGACTTCACAGAAACAGAATATGTGGCACGCAAAGGCTTCGGTCCTGAGCATGCAAAACACCAAGCTGAACTTGATCGCCTTCGAATTTCATAAATAGTTAAAACGCTTCGCCCGCTATTTATCTGATAGCGGGCTTTTTATTGCACTCTGTTTCATTTAACAAATACAAAATCTCAAAGTGATCGTTTCACTCATTATAGAAAATCGTATCATAAAGACATGGTCGACCAGTTAGAAATCGAAAATCAATCTATCAAGTGTACACTATTTGATCGAAACGCTATAGCTATGCATTCTTACTCAAGAAAAAAACAATTTCTTCGATAGAAGTGTCATCACTTTGAAAGAAGAACCTGTTGTTTTAGATCTAATACTATAAAAAGCAGGGCTCAAAATTGCAGTGTCATTACTCGGTGGGGTATTCATGAAAAAGACGTCTCTGTATTCTGTTCTGATGGTAATTTTGGGAGCAACCCTGTTAGTTGCGTTTAATAACTGTTCTAATTCGTTTCAATCTGAACAACTAAGCAGTGGCGGATTAAGTTCAAATACACTCTCTTCGCTCAACGCTTCTGAACTATCCATTGAGCAAGGCAATTTAGCAAACGAGCCTGGTCAACCTAACGCACGCACTGTTTTATTTCCTTCATCAGCGGCCGGTTCTTCCATCAAGGTTCACGTCGCTAAATCACTTAATGGTCCATGGGTCGAAAATGGTAAAATCTGTCGTAACCAAGCGAGTTACATTCGCACTTCAGGAATTAACCTTTCGGTCAAAACAAAAGGCTGTGCAAGCAAAGCAAACGATACGGCATGCTTGAATGCAAGCAACCATAGGGACTTCACTGCGTCTGAGGTTTCTACTGGCAATATCGTTACTGTAGTGTCTGTAAACGACTCTAACAGTTGGCCTCTGGGTGATTACGTTTTCTATTTGAATCAACATGGTTTAATTAAAGCTGTTGGATCCACTCGCCTTGAAAACTGTTCATCTGGCTCAGCATCGCCTTCCCTTGAAGTTGGCGTAAACCCTGGCAACAGTTCTAGTTGTGCCTGGTCAAACTTGTCGGTTGGTGGTGGATCAACCAGAAAAGATCCCGCAACGGCATGTACAGCAGACATGCACTATAAAAATGCGGTCGATGGTAATGGCATTCAGCAAACATGCTTTTGTTCTAATTTACCCGCACCAGATCCAGGGCCGACTTATGGATATTTAGCGGCTCCTTCGTTTTCAGAATATCGCCTGACACCAATCGCAGCGCTAACTGGAAATGGACAACAACGTCCACACCCAGTTAACACCCAGTGCGCATACGGCGCGACCTACTCTGGCTATCAGAACTGCCAAACAGAATGGCAAGGAGTTGCGCCAGATCGTTATCTGATTTGCCAAGGCTGGACGCAAGCGTGCAACGCAAATCCAAACTAGTCTTTCAAAAATTCTGTTATTATGGTCGCACTCGCCTGAGTTAATTCAGGCGATGAGTGAGACACATCTCCTAAAAAATTATCATGTGGGCCCGGCTAAATGGCAATACGGCCTTTTGGTAGCAATCGGGTTACATGAACAGCGTGCTCAACACTCGCCACGTCTTGATCGTTTTGCATAATTAAAACAGGTACGGAAATTCTTCGAATAGATTTCTCTGGCACATCTTTAAACGCTCGCATTCTATTTGAATCGTACTCAAACACTTTCGGTAAATCTTCGGGACGTGGTGAGCGCTTTAAGTACGCATCCTTTAATTCTTGCGGCATCATTTCAATGGTGGCTTTGTTCATCATGCCCCAAAACTCTTTTGGCGCGCCACTGCGGGAATACAATCCCGAACCCAGCACGAGCTTTGACATTACGCCGGGATGACGAATAGCCACATACATACCTGTAGTGGCACCATTACTGAACCCAAGAAATTTTGCATTATTTATTTTAAGCTGCTTCAGCGCTTCTACTATGTCATCAGCCGTATTTTCAAATCCAAATGCACGCGCACTGACCGGGGATTTTCCGTGACCTTGCTCATCGAATGCAATGACTCGAAAATGTTTAGATAACAAAGCGATGCCTTTACCAAAACTAACGTACATATCGGACCCTCCGCCATGTAATAAAACAAGCGGATCACCCTGGCCGAATTCTTCATAGTAAATGTCGGTCCCATTAACACGTAAAAAGCCCGTTTGATTTGGCTTCAATTTTACGTTTTTTTCTAATGTTTCTTTTTTAGGGGCCTGAGTACATGAGATAACACAAATAAAGAAAAATAATATCATAAGCGATTTCACAATACCTCCTCTTTCCATCTCCCAAGCCTTTCACGAAAAGAGTCCCTAAGTCATCTGTTTGTATAAACAGATGACTTATTAAAAATTGCAAAAAAAGGTTTAGATTACCGTGCCCCCGGGGGTGGTGCCGGACATTTTGGCTGCAATAGGCGGCCATTAACAGCGTCACAAATAGCTTTAACATTGGCTAAATCAGCATCCGTAGTGAGCCCAAGCGGACGTGGTGGCGGACGTAATATCGCCAAGATTTGGCTCTCTTCGATATAACAAGGATAGTCGCACGAGATACTAAAGGCCGATGCATTTATCGACACTAGAATTACCGTAACTATATACAATAAAAGGCTTTTTTTCATTTTAATCTCCTTTGATTAAATGGTTTTAAGTAGCGATGAATGGACTATATATCGCGCCGCATATATTTCATATTTATTAAATATATGAAATGCAAATAGTATATACTTTTAATATATGATCGTTTTCGAATTTACGAACTACCGAAAAGGATTTAGAAAGCTCTTTCAGCAGCAAAAAAAGCTACGGGGTGCGCGTTGGTCCCTTTCAAAACTCGGTGATAAGATTGGCATTCAAGCGAGCTACTTAACTAACGTTACTAAAGAACGTGCTCATTTTTCATCGGATCAAATTTTCTCTATTTGCGAACAGTTAGAACTATCCAATAGCGAGACAGATTTTTTAAATACACTTATGCAAATCGAACGCGCCACCCACCCCCGTTTGAAAAAGCAGCTTGCGGAACAGTTAACACACATTCGAAATGAAAACTTACGACCTGAAAAAGTAATTGAAACTCAGGAAAGCCCCCTCAGCGAGTCGGATCGTTCTAAATATTATTTAGATCCAATGACTGAACTACTACATATGTATTTATCCTTGGATCACGCACCTATTGAAATTTCTGCGATTGCAAAGACATGGCAACTGCCCGAAAAACGCATTATTGATATTATTTCCTTTCTACAAGGTGTGGGCTTGATCACACTGGCCGGCTCAAAATGGAAAGTTGAAAGCATACATCAACACTTATCTCGAGACTCCTATTTGACCCAGCCTCACCAAATGCTAAAACGAATGAAAGCCTTTGAGGTAATTCAAAAGCATCCAAAAGAAAACGTATACTCGTATATGGGAACAATGACCGCATCGGACGACACTCGCGCAGAAATTCAAGTGCGATTTCTAAATTTTTTAAAAGACTGCGAGCCCTTTATCAGAGCTAGCGCTTCGAAAGATATTTATCACATTCAGTTTGATTTATTTCCCTGGACGGTAAAGTAAAGACCAATCATCACAATAGGCTACTGCCTTTTTGATTAACGAAAATGAGTCGTTACCATCGGATTTGATTCGGGCACATACCATTCGCATAGCATGACCGTATCGCACCGGATTTCGCCCAGCAGGATCTAATACCTGATCACTGTTAAAATGAGCATGTGGCTCCATAATATAAACAGCCGCCATGACAAATGCTTCTTCTTTTGTTAACTCGTCCGATAGTTCTAATTTTCTCATAACGGACGGTAGGCATTGATTGCTAGCCATGTTTTTCTTTTCAGCGTCCTCGATACAGCGACGAATCAGTTGGCGTTGCTTTAACATTAACTGCAGGTACACGTAGAAATGCCGTTCCGAGGAAAATATCGGGCCTGGCACATATTTATTCGACTCATGGAAGTACACGACATAATCTCCAAGGAAGCGAATGAGGTATTCGCGGATTAATTGCTCACCTGGCGAACGAAGCATGAGTTGATCATCAGATGGCGTAAAGTTCATCGAATCTGAAAAAAACAATCTAACTATGGCACGAATAAAGTCAGATGAGCGATGCCCTACCGACTGCCCTAATACATAGAGCTGTTCGTGAAACATCAAAATCGCTTGATCCGTTACGGATAAGCGATCAAAATACTCTTTTACAAACGAAATTTTAATTCTTGGCCCCACACTCACCGGACCGTCACCGGCTTCATTATTGCCCTCAGAATACCGAATCACCAGCTGCACGCGACGACAGTTTTCCGACATAGGAACCATCGGCTTGGCATCGTCTAATAGCGGCAGATCTTGAACATCGTCCCAGTCCCCAAAGTGAGTCCAATCAGCAGTTTGATCTAGCCGATACATAAACACTGGGAAGCGATCACGAATAGCGGTTTTCACTTTTTCTAGGTGCTGCTGCCAAGTCGCACCGTCTTGGGCCTGCCAAACGGCCTGTTTGGTTTCAGTCATTTCCCAGGCTTCTAAGACGTGAAGACGCCCTTTATCTAAAATATGTTTTGGTAATTGTTTATTTTGCGCAAGCCACTGATCTGATTCTTTAGCATCGTCAATACTTGAAAAACAGATGACTCCGCCGCCGCCGCCAGAGCCGCTCAAACCACCTTTGCCTTTGCCTCCACCTTTGGAGCCTCCGCTGCCTCCGACTTTGCCTTTACCGCCAACCTTATCACCTTTACCTTGGGCATAGGTGACCGACATCGAAAACATCGCAATCAAAATTAAAAGTAAAAGTCGCTTTACCATACGTTACACACTTTCAGCGCCTGTGCGCAGCTCGGTGACGAAAAAAGTCGTTGGAACCTAGCCTTTGACGATTCATCTGGGCTGTTGTGATCCTATCGCTTTTGACTAAGTTGATTTCTTACATATTCAAAATTCAAGCCGATAAAGCCTTGAATAAATTTAAAGATTTTGTCGAAAAGTAAGTCACCCTCAAAATGTAAACAGGCTCTACACAAAGAAGGAAATTCCCAAAAACTAACGACTCATTTTTGATTTTTTTGTCGCCTCAGGTAAAGTGCGCTAAAATTTAAAAAAAGGAGTTCATATGTTCAGGATGAATAATATAGTGGCCCTTGCTACACTGACCGGATTAGTCTTAGTAGGTTGCTCGTCTGGTAGCAGCTCGGACTCAAGTCAGTCCATGACGGATCTTTTTAGTTACGCGGTCGAAAAACCTAGCAATTTCAGAGTGTCATTAACAGATGCGCCAAATAAAGATTTTAAATCTGTATTTGTTAACGTTGGTAAAATCGAACTATGGTTAGAAAAAAATAATAAGTCAGTTCGTTTATCTATCGGTCAAGATACAGGACTGATAGATCTTCTGACCTTGCGTGACGGAAAACTGCTTCCCATCCAGGACACAACCATACCCGAAGGGGCCACGTTGACGCAAATTCGACTGATTTTAGACAGTGGAAACTATGCTATTAAGGGTGATTTATCAGAATGCCAAATGCAAACACCAAGCGGTCAACAAAGCGGTGTTAAAGTTAAACTTTCATCACCCGTCACCATTGAGTCCGGAAAGTCATATTCGCTAGTCGTTGATTTCGACGCCTTAAAATCGATGGTCGTGAAAGGCAATGGTGATTGCTTACTAAAGCCCGTAATCAAAATGGCTTCATTTCGCATGAAAGATATTAATGATGGTAGCGACATAAATTCCGGTAGCGACATCACAAACGGAAATTCGGATTCTAATGATTCCGATACGGATAACGATGGTGACGGCTACGATGATTCCGATGTTTCAACACTGCCAGTTGAAATCGAAGATTCCGATTTGATAGGCTCCCATTTGCAGTAATTTTTAAAGCCGAACGGATGAAATTTTATGAGTTTTATTACCAAACGTCCGTTCGATTTAGGAACTGTAGAGTTCTAGTGTTTTTCGTCTGCATCCGTATGCGGTCTGCTAATTCGGCAACAGCTTCTTTAAGGAAGACCAAACTATAAATTGTAGCTTGATCATAGAGTGCTTGGTTTTCCTTTACATACGATTCAACAGTTCCCAACCAGGACCGAGATATAGCAACAAGGTATAAATCAGCTTCACCGCGACCAACCCGTGCGGCCAATAATTTAGTTAAGTCTTCGCTTTCTTTAGTAACCACATGTTTATCAAGACCTATTCCCTGCTCGAAAACAGATTTTACAAATTTAGCTTTAAAAGAAGTGATTCTGTTTGCCAAAGGGTCGGCATTTAATTTAGAAATTTTAGCGCGCACTTTATCTGAACTGGCACACATATAGGAAACTCGCTCTGATGTACCATTCTCTTCACCAGCGGCCCCATATAACAGAGATTCATTTATTTTTTTTATATCATAAGTACCTGCATAGGCCGTGGCTTTTTCAAAGAGCTGATCATTACCCATACTAATAGCGCTATGAAGAACGACGGGTCCCTTGGCTTCGGTATCTAAAGACGACAGGTCCGAGCCAAACGCCACGAGCACGTTGCCCGTCGCTAATGGATTTTTTATCTGCTGCTGACAAAAGTTTTCTATATAGAAAAAAAATTCCATCCCATCTACATACTGTTTTTGATCCATAAAACCTTTAGCTAATAACGTGGCGTTGTAGCAATTGGGCCCCGTGTGTTCACTTTTGGTTTGAGTCAACGACTGAATCGTCCAAGGGACCGCATAGGCCGAACTTAAAACTAACGAAATAAAGCCGACAACTGTCCAATGATAGAACGATTTAGGAACAGGGACGCTAACTCTATCTAGTTTTAACATCATAATTAGATAACGTCTCAAAAATGCAGCCAAAAACGGCGGCATTTTCAATAGTTATCATTTTTCCAAATATTCTATTGTAGGAATATTCCTATTAGAGTATATTTAAGTCAAGCAGGAGGAGGCGACTTGAATCACGCAATGAATGCACTCAGCGTACTCGGTGAACCTAATCGCCTGGCAATAGTAGAACTGTTGCGAGATGGTGAACTCACCGTCGGTGAAATCGCTCATAAGTTAGAAATTCGGCAGCCGCAGGCTTCAAAGCACTTAAAGATTCTAACTGAGAGTGAAATTTTGGAAGTAAAAGCCGATGCGAATCGCAGAATTTACAAACTGCGACCGGAACCATTCCAGTCACTGGAATCATGGCTGAAGACGTTTCAAAAAATTATGGAAGAGCGCTATGACAAACTCGATGACTACCTGAAGGTACTTCAGCAGAAAGATAAAACAAAGAAATCAAAAAAGTAATAGGAGGACGAAATGTCTAGAGACTCAATGACAACAAAAGTAGAAAATGGACGTGTGCTCATAATCGAGCGCACATTCGATGCCCCACAAGACCTACTATTTAAGGTATATTCCGATGCGGAACATTTAAAACACTTCTGGGGACCCTCAGGATGGGAAGTCCCCTACTGCACGGTTGATTTTCGACCCGGCGGCGTTTGGCTGTACTGCATGAAATGCGTGGATAAAAATCAAGGTCAGTACTACGGTATGGAAGCGTGGGGAAAAGGAATTTATAAAGAAATCGTCGCACCGAAGTCCATTTCTTATGTTGACTACTTCGCCGATGAAAAAGGAAACACCAACCCAGATCTTCCTTCGACTGATGTACTTCTTGAGTTCGTGATTCAAGGTAGCAAAACGAAATTAGTTACCCGTGCCGCCTACCAAAACGAAGATGAATTAAAAAAGGTAATGGAAATGGGAATGATGGAAGGAATATCTCAAACATGGGATCGCTTAGACGAGCATTTAGCACGCTTAAAAAAGTAAGTTAAAACAAAGGACATTAGAAGCGCGCGCATTCTGACTGCGCGCGCTCCCAAAATAGAGGTAGCTGTCGAAAAATTTGTCATACTTTTCTCTACAATTCATCCTATTTTCAATTAAATGAAATATGATAAACTATTCTTGGCAACAATAGTGCAACAGTATGTCCAAAATTGATTTTACATAATCGTTGCGGATATCGTTCCAAATGTGTTGGGATTTTAAAATCTAGTTTTCAACCGTCACTCCCAAAAATGTCAATTTAATATTCGCATTGGTTCCCATCTTTTCTTGCCAGTGCGTTTCCCAGAAGTGTTTTGTAGAACTGAGTTGAAGTAGTATCAATCGAGTCATTTTCTCTGCGCCTTGATCCGACCACTTGTATCCCATTCTTTTGATTCGTCGTTTTATTTCTCGCATCATTCGCTCAACCAGTGAAGTGACTTTGGGATTTGAA
>DDVI01000012.1 GCA_002345205.1 Bdellovibrionaceae bacterium UBA2316
TGTTAAAGAATACTATAACGCATCCGATAATTCTATATGGGGAAAGATTTAAACAGCCTAATTCCAATCACTATGGACGATATTGTCCCAAATGTGAACTTGCCTGGTGATGTATTCTTTAAATTAAGTGAAGATAATTTTGTCGTTATTGGACGAGAAGGTACACGTGAGCAGTTTAAAGATCTGCACTTCTTTGATAAAATTAAGAACGCAAACATCTATATTAAAAAACCAGATTTAAGAAAGTTCTCCTCGCTAAAAGTCTTGAGTGCTAGCGAAGTCATGAAAAATGATAAGCTTCCAGTCGAAGCTAAAATCAATACTCTTTCGCAAACATTGAACACCGTATTTACCAGTATTCATCAATTGGGTTTTAATAATGAGGCACTGGGGAATACCAAGTTTATTGCTAACTCGGTGCTGAAAATCATTGATGAGACTCCAAAATTAAGTTCGTTGATGTCGATTATGAATTCCATCTCCGAAGATTTGGTTCGTCATTCAATGGCCGTGAGTATGGTATCTGTTTTAATTTCTCAATCTAAAGGCTGGAACAATCCGTCTATCCTCGAGAAAATGGCTCTTGGCGCGCTTCTTCACGATATTGGATTGAAAGAATACCCGAAAGAATTTTTGGCAAAACCTAGAGTGGAATACACCGCCGAAGATTTGGAATACTATCAAAAGCATTCTTTTCGAGGAGTAGAAATTTTAAAGACCGTCGAAAATATTCCTCAAGAAGTAATGGCCATAGTTTATGAGCATCACGAAAATTCTATTGGTCAAGGTTATCCTAGATCATTGCGTGATGTTCGCCTTCATCCATTTTCAAAAGTAGTTGCGTTGGCCGATGCATTCTGTGAACTAACGTTCAAAGACACGCAAAACCCAACAACGCGAACACCCGATGAAGCGGTTAATTTTATCGAACACACACTGGGGCAACCTTTTAACAAAGAGTGTTTCACGGCGCTGAAAAATGTTTTAACGTTTGGAATTCGCAAGGCATCTGTCAAGATCGTTTAAGTTTCTGTGTCTTAAAATTAGACACCAGCCGCCCAAGGTCGCTCGGTTTGGAATTTTCGACGTATCTATTCAAATTTAAAAAGGTTTTAACGCTAAAATACGGCCCTGAATTGGCAGATACTGTATTTGCTATGAAATTGCTTTCTTTTAGATTTCTTGTTGCGGTGTTGGTGTGTTTTGCGCAGTTACGTGCTGTCAGCGATGTCATCTATGATTTACCGACACCAATTCATTCAATCGATGCACGTATTGATTTGCTAAATGACCCAATTACTAGGACCGTGGTTTTTAGTACTTACGAAATTGTTATGGATGAAGCTGGAACAACATTTTTGGCGGCTTTGATTCAAGCGGCTGAGCGCGGAGTTAAAATTCGCGGAATCATCGATAATAAAATTACAAAATCTCATCCCGAACTTGTCACCTATCTTGCGCAGAAGGGAATAGAACTGGTTTTTCATAATCCGATTAAGTTCAATTGGGATCTGTTGCGGAATCCGATTCAGACGGTAGTTCGTTACAACCAGCGACTTCATGACAAAATGTTTATTGTGAATTCTAGTATCTTGTTATTGGGAGATAAAAACTACGCAAATAAGTATTATCCTCAATTGCGCAACGTGGATCCAAAAGCTGGCTATGTAAAAGGCCGTGAAGTAGTTATGACGGGCGATGGAGTCAGTAGTTACGTAGCCTATTTTGAAGACATGTGGAGTTTCTATAAAAGCATGAACGCTCAAAATGAAATTCTTAATATGAAAGCACCTCTCTCTGATCGGTTAAAAACAAAATTTGATAAAATGTTTGCGACTTCAATGCAGTGGTTGGATAAACGTAAGCGAAAGCTCGTCGATTGGAGAAAAAATAGGTTCGAATACGAATCTGCAGAAATAATCCAAGACTCAATAGAATCGGGAGCAAAAACCCTGGCAGAAATTTTCGAAAAGATCGCGAATGCAAAGCCCGGTACAAAAGTTCTAATTGAAAACGGCTACCTCGTTTTGTTCCCAGAGTTAAGAAGCGCAATTGCTAAAGCCATGGAAAACAAAGTCGATGTTATTTTAAATTTGAATAAAAAGAGTGAATTATGGTTAATGGATCTCGCATTGAAAGTTGATCTTGAAGAACTTGTGCGTTTGGGATTGAAAGTTTATCTCAATAGAAACTATCCAACTCACGCAAAAATGATCTTGCTTGAAAATATACATGGCCAGAAAGAAGTTATTTTAACGAGTGCAAACATTGATCCTCGTTCTTATAGTATCAATACGGAGTCAGGTTTTGCGATTAAAAGTGCCGAGTTGTTCGATCATTACTGGGAGCAATTTAACAATCACAAAGACAACAAGGTATTTCATCAAAACGTTGGCAGTTGTGAAGCTTTCTATGCAAAAAGCTCAATGCCGGGATCGGCTAAACGTTGGCAGAAAAATTTTATTAATATCATGAGACCGCAGTTATAGTAGCGGCGTACCGTAGTGAGCTAAATATTTGGTATACGACGGTTCACCCATGTGCTTGATGATTTCATCGCGCGGAGCATTCACCATATCAACGATAATCATACCATCAATTGTATTGAAGTCTGGATCGAAATTGAAGCTCAAGTATTTTGCATTCATTTTTGAATAACTTTTTAGTAAAGATGGAATTACGGTGCCATCGTATTTTTTTACCCATTCATCAAGATCAGAAAAGTTTTTAAAATTTTTCGCAAGGCTTTTGAGTTCGCTCGAGTTTTCCGCTTTCAGCTTCACTGGGACACGTGCTTTCACATAAGGACTTAATTCTGATTTGAAATTTTTATTTAGATAGTAAATCATCAAAAGTTTTGAATTAACTGTATAGCTATTAGAAATACTCACCGGGCCGATTAAATAACGATAGTGGGGGTTTTTGGCAAAGAAACATCCAATTCCTTTCCAAATGCAGTCGAGTGCCCGCAATGCCGCGCGCCCTGCTTCGTCGTCAACGAAGGAACGACCTAATTCGACGCCATCTACGAAATGTGTTTTTAATAGGGCATCGTACTTAAACAAAGTATAGCTATAAAGACCTTCAGGACCACGGTTCTGCAAAATTTTATCAATTAATCCAATTCGATAAGCTCCTAAAATTCTATTGTTCGCTTCATCGTATGCAATCATGTGATGATAGAATGGATCAAATTCGTCAATATCGCATGATTTACCGGTACCTTCATTGACTGTACGAAAAACTTTTTCACGTAGACGTCCAATTTCCAACATCATGTCAGGAATTAAAAAACCTTGCGCCATATAGACGCCGATATTAGAACGACCAGTTTCCGAGCGATAGATAATGGTCATTTTTTTTAAATTTTCTTGAAGAACATCTACTGGAATTGGTTCAATCAGAGGCTCTAAGGGACGATGAACGACCTTGCGACCAAATCGACCTTTAAGCGAGAAAATAACAGTCTTAACCACCTGTTTGGTTTTCCTAGCGACTTTCTTTGTAACGGCCTTAGACTTGTCTTTTATGGTGATCATCTGATTCAGAACGTATTTAAAAAGGCCTTATAAATCAATTCTTAAATGAAATTGGGTCTTCTGGCCACGCGTGTTTAGGATATCGGCCTTTCATTTCTTTGCGGATTTCGGGATAAGACGATTTCCAAAACCCCGGTAAATCGTTAGTAATTTGGATAGGGCGTCCATGAGGTCCCAATAGAACGATTTTTAACTTAATTTGATTGTTCAGAATTGTGGGATGCGTAGCTAATCCTAGAAAATGTTGCAAACGTGATTCAATTAAGGGCGTCTCTTTTGTTGGGTATTGGATTTTAAATGACCGATTCAAATCTTTGAGTACTAACTCACGAGGTACTAAAGTTTTCATCAGTTTTTGAGTTTCATAAGGCAGATAGCTTTCGATATCAAAATCCCACTCCATACGATTTTTCAGAGTTAACCCTTTTTTTACTTCTTGATCGATCAGGTTATTCCAATCCATTTCGACTGAGCCTGGATGAAATTGATTTACTAATTCTATACGATTCATTAACTCCGAAATTGATGGAACAGTAAAGACTAAGTTTTCTAAATCGTTCAGTAAAATATCCGTCGTTTTTTCTTTTAGTTCCTGGGCTGCCAACGGAACTGTGGACATTGTTTCTAAGGGTAATTTTTTAATAACGAGTTCATTTATTTTATAAAACTGTTGTTTCGCTTCTATAAACTCAACGCGGGACACAGCGGAGGCAAACGGTTTAATTGCGATTTCGAAAATATCGGAATCTAAAAAATGATAGTCATGGCAGCGTGCCGTTTGGGTCGCATCAATAATTGTATGAAAGTTTAGAAAGTACTCGTGTTGAGGCAGTAGATTTACTTTCTGTGGATCTCCAATTTGAACTTCTTTGCCCTTTGTGGTGATGGCTCGGTGGGAAAATCCATTTTCTTGCCTACGACGACGGCAAATGCGATCTAAATAGGAAAACGCTAAGATTGGTTCTAATGCCGCTTCCGATTTTTTATAGTTTTCAAGTAGGGTTAGAAACTTTTTCTGTTCTTCAGATTTAAAAAATGAAGCGACTTCGGTTTTCCAGTTTATAGGTTTAGAGTCTTTTTCACGGCGCTTAAAAGCATTTACGATTTGAGATACGCGTTTACTAATGTCTTGATTGTGGATATGGCCGCGATAGAATTCATCCGCGGTATCCATAAGAGTACTATGGGACACGCGACCAGTGTCGGGCGCCGAGTATTCAGATTCAAGCAGGGCGATCAGCGTCCCAGCTTTTTCCAAGTTGAAATAGCTATAAGAAAGAATCGCAAACACTGTGTTTTCGTAGGTCAAATTTAAATCTAAAGCTAGTTCGCCAAATGAAGTGAGCTTTCGGTCGAGGCAGAGGTGCGCTCGCTCAAAGGTTTGCTCGAGCTCATTTAAGATCGTATCACTTGGCTTTTCAAACCAAGTGAACTGACTCAGTGGCCAATGCCCCATACCTACTAACTGTAAGCCGAGTTCGAAAAGAGACGATTTTTTAATATCGGAAATCGGCGCTTTTTCCATCGATCGTTCATCTAGTTCTGTCCACATTTTGAAACAGATGCCGGGACCCAATCGATTCGCGCGACCCTGCCGCTGAATTGACGAGAAATAAGAAATCTTTCGCGTGCTTAATTGCGAAACTTCGTATTCGTTATTGTAAATAGCCTCCCGATGCAGACCCGAATCTAAAACCGCCGTCACGCCGCTGATCGTTAGGGACGATTCGGCAATATTGGTAGAAAGAATGATCCGTTGAGCATACTGATTGCTATTAGCTACGATGCCTTTTTGAACATTGAGTGGGATACTGCCGTGAAGAACTTCAATTTTGAAATTCCTGAACTTTAAATTACCTTCAAGAACTCGCGCGGCTTTACGAATTTCCTTTAGCCCGGGCAAGAAAACTAAAATTTGTTGTTTTCCTTTTTGGATAATTTCTTGAAGTGCTGTCACTAGGTTATTTTCAAATTCGTCGTTCCAGTTATAGCGTAATGGTTTACGTTGATAGATCACTTCGATAGGAAAACGGGGCAATTCAATTTCAATATTTCCAATATCCTCAAAGAACGCTTGCAGAGGGGCCTTATCTACCGTCGCTGATAAAAATAGGAGCTGAATACCAGAGCCTAAAATTTGTAACTCTTTAAGATGTCCGATCGCTAAATCAGTCCAATGGGATCTTTCGTGAAATTCATCGAAAACAATTAAATCTATTCCTTTAAGTTCAGGATCGGAAATGATCATTTTGGCCAATAGTGCTTCAGTTAAAAATAAAATGAGGGTGTTGTAAGTTGATTTACTATCAAATCTAACTTCATAGCCGACCTCTTTACCAAGTTCCCAATTATTTTCTTCAGCAATACGTGAGGCGGCGTAAATGGCGGCTATACGACGTGGTTCAATAACCAGAATTTTTTTATATTTCTTGATTAAATACGGAGGAATACGCGTTGTTTTACCCGATCCCGGACTCGATTGCACAAGTATGTTTTGCTTGTGCTCTAGCAGCTCTGCTATGTTTGGTAAGTGTGGATCTATAGGTAGTTGCATAGTCTATCTAGGCTTCACCAAGATCATGAACTCGGCTTTAGATTTTGTAAGCTGTTTTTTTACGGACGCAGGGATGCCGGTTAATACTTGTTCTTCCGCTGTTCCCAAATCAGTGGCTAAAATCATTTGATGATCACCAAAGAACGATTCCATTTCCGCCATCATCTTCTGCAAGCGATAGGGAGTATCCATTAAAACTACGGCGCGCCTGTTTTTCTTAAAATCGTCTTGAATATCTTTATACGCTTGAGTTCGAGCAGCTGTTTCTTGAGGAACGAAACCTCGAAATAGGAATTCATGTAATTTGACCCCAGATAAACTAATCAGGCCCATTAAGCTCGAGGCCCCTAAGCAATTTCGTATCTCAATACCGGCTTTACGGCAGCTTTCCACAATGTCGCTACCAGGATCACAGAACCCAGGGGTACCGCAATCACTAACGAGAGCCACGTTTTGATTACGGCATAGCTCTGTCAATCGAGGGATGTCGTCTTTAATAAAATGTTCGTCTAAAACTTCATATGTTTTGCCCGAAATACCGTGGTGCCGAAGTAGTTTTGACGTTTCTTTAGTCGATTCACAAATAATAACCTCAGCGTCCTTAAGAGTATTAAGGGCCTTCAGCGTAATTTCGTCAAAGTCTCCGATAGGAGTCGCAACTAGTGTTAACATTAGTCCTCCAGTAGGTAGTGAACAAGGGTGAAAACTTCTTCTGGAGGAGTTTCTTTTCGAGAATGAGTGCTATCAAAGAAAACCAATTCCACTTCAGGTAGTTCTTTTGCGACTAGGTTAATATTCACGGGTTCATTTTCAAATAAGAATACGGGTGTTTTGTTTTTTGAAATGTACTCATGAATCCAGTCGCGTTTGAAAAGAGCATCGTCCATTTCCCGATCTGGCTTGAGCACCAGTTGAGTCATTTTATCGTCGAGCGGAAAGTCCCATTTTAGCAGAACTTCACGCGATCCGCGTTCCATCCGTTTCACATCTCGTCCTGTAAGATAAACAATCGGTACATTTAGCTTTTCAACTTTACGAACAAAATCAACAGAACCTTGGTAAGGAACATCATAGTGAATATATTCATTAGAAAAAAATTTTTCGATCCAAAGCTGACGAACGGTCTTAAATAGATCTAAATTATCGTGTTCTACCCCAGCGCGATGGAGAACTTCTAGAAAGCCCCAGTCGCGACGCTCTGTTTTGATATTTTTAAAATGTGGGACAACGTTTGGAAATTTTTCCTGAATCACTGGTTCCAAACCGATATCAGTAAGTACTTTTTCCAATCGGGGAGCAACGTCAAAAAGTGTCGAATCCAAGTCAAAAATTATCAAGGGATTGGCTTTTTGCACTAGTGATAAATCTTTGATTTTATTGTAAATTTCGCTAGCTTTACGGGTTTTGGTGGCGGTCTTTGGGGTATGAGTCATAGTCTTTATCTTAATAGACCATTTGGGTGCTTAAGCGCAATGTAATTTCTTGGATCAAACGGACTCTAAACATTGGTTGGTTTTTTAAACGAATTTTGTTAGCTTTCGTGTGTCGTCGCCATTAGCGAGGATGATTGGTGAAGCCATGTTTGTGAAACAAATACTGACCACAGCACTAATAATTTTAGGAACGTTGGCCTGTACAACAAACAAGGCTGAATTAGGGTCGGCAGAGAACCCCATTAAAATTCACTTTTTACCCTCACTCGATGCGAAAGTTATCGAAGACAATTCAAAAGTATTTAAAATTTTTCTAGAAGCTAATACCCCTTACAAATATGAATTCGTTGTTCTTCAGTCCTATGTAGCGGTCGTCGAATCGTTTGGTACAAAAAGAGCCGATGTCGCTGCGTTGAATTCATTCGGGTATTTATTGGCGCATGACAAGTACGGTGCGGAAGCTAAAATGATCGTATTACGGCATGGTTCTTCAACATACCAAGCTCAATTTATCATCCCAGCCGATAGTAAAATTAAAAAACTGCATGACCTAGATGGCAAAAAAATTGCGTTTGTCGATCCGTCCTCTACCTCGGGTTATCTGCTGCCGATGAAGACGCTAAAGGATCGAAATATTACACCTAAAGAATCAATATTTATGATGAGGCACGACGCCGTTGTATCCAAGGTCTATCGAAAGGAAGTGGATGCGGGAGCTACGTTTTATTCGCCACCTATTGATGGAAAGGTAGAGGACGCACGCCGGCTAGTCGTTGCTCAATATCCTGATGTGGATAAGAAAGTAAAAATATTAGAATTATCTGAACCTATTCCAAATGATCCTATTGTGTTTCGTAAAGACATGCCTGAAAAGCTGAAGCAGCAAGTAGTTGAAGCATTAATGAAATTCATCAAGACGCCAGAAGGGCAAAAAGCGTTCAAAGAAACTTATGGCGTAACCGACTTGAAGCTCACAACGGATGCTGAGTTTGAACCCATTAGAAAAATGTTAGCCCAAATTGGTAAATCAGCCCAAGAAATGATGAGTAAGTAATGTCTGAATCCATTCTGTCTGTAAAAAACTTAGTAAAGACTTATCCTAACGGTGTTCAAGCTTTAAAGGGCGTTTCGTTCGACGTAAAAAAAGGTGAATTTTTAGTTGTGATCGGGCTCAGTGGTTCTGGCAAATCCACATTGCTAAGATGTATTAATCGATTGAATGATCCAACGTCAGGTGATGTTCTATTTGAAGGGCAAAATATTGCTCGTGTCGATAGCGAGGGAATAAAAAAACTCAGAACAAAAATTGCTATGATTTTTCAGCATTTTAATTTGATCCCTAGGCATTCTGTTTTATCAAATGTGTTGATGGGGCGTTTGGGGCGGATGACAAATTGGAAAGCTATCTTTGGACTGTTTTCCGCGACAGATAAGTACAATGCGATGAAGTATCTTGAGCTTGTCGGTATTAGTGAAAAAGCGAAAATCCGTGCAGATCAACTATCGGGTGGTCAGCAGCAAAGAGTGGCAATTGCCCGTGCATTGGCGCAGGATCCAAGGGTTTTACTAGCTGATGAACCAGTGGCGTCTCTTGATCCGGCAACCTGTCATATAGTTATGGATTATTTGAAGAAAGTTAATCAGGAATTAGGAATTACAATCATTTGTAATTTGCATTTCTTAAGTTTAGTTCGTCAGTATGCAACTCGTGTGATTGCATTGAAAGAAGGGCGTATAGTATTCGAAGGTAGTCCAGATGAGATTACAGATGAATGGTTTCAAAAAATCTACGGCGAAGGCGCGCGCGAAGTGCAGGTGAATTAGTATGAATTCCTATTTAGCCAAACGATTTATTTTTGATAGTGCCAGTTTTGCCTTTGTCTTTTGTATTATAATCATTGCTATAGGTAGTCCTTCGGACGAACAGTGGTTGGATTTGAAGTTCAATACTCTAGTCGTTGTTGCGATGATGATTTTGGGTGGGGCTGCTAGCCATTTGCTGAATGTTAGAGGATTTAAAACTCTCGGTGAGTCTTTGTTTGAACCTGACTACAAGAAAATCCAGGCTGAAGAAATGCCATTTTATAAAAAGTTTTCCCAGTGGCAATTGTGGATATTCCTGTTAGTGCTTTTTGTGGCGGGTCTCAGTGCGACCGAATTTTCGCTATATAAAATTCTAGACAAAGATGGCTTTGATGGGGCTATGCGGATTTTTGCCAAACTACTAAATCCGAATTTTGATTTGTTGCCGAGTGCTGTTCTAAAAATGTTCGAGACTATTTTTATGGCATTCTTGGCCACGGCATTTGCAATTCCTATTGCTTTTGTTTTAAGCTTTGCTGCCGCGAAGAATATCATGAAGCATCCGCTTGCTTTTGGCATTTACTTACTTTTACGCACACTTTTGAACGTGGTCAGATCTGTTGAAGCTTTCATGTGGGCAATTATCTTTTCAGTTTGGGTAGGGATCGGCGCAAGTGCCGGAATGTTAGCATTAATGATCCACTCGATTGCGTCATTGGCAAAACAGTATTCTGAAATAGTTGAGACCGTTTCCGAAGGGCCTATTGAAGGAATTCAGGCGACAGGTGCATCGCAATTGCAGACTATTTGGTACGCAATCGTGCCTCAAGTTATTTTGCCGTATATCTCGTTCACGGTGTACCGATGGGATATAAATGTTCGAATGGCTACTATTGTTGGTTTTGTCGGTGGTGGCGGTATTGGTAAATTGTTAATTGCATATCAAGGTCAAGCAATGTGGGAAGAAGTTGGCTGTATCTTTTTTGTGATTGCAGTAGTAGTTTGGTTATTGGATCAGGGTAGTGCCTATATCCGCGAAGCGCTAAAATAGGGAAAATGTATGATAAATTTTGAAACTACAATTAAGGAAACTCAAGTTGATATGCTAGGGCATTTAAATAATGCTGTTTACCTTGAGCTTTTCGAGCTTGCCCGCTGGGATATCATTCATTCTAAAGGTTATGGTTTAAAGAAAATGATTGAACTACAACAAGGTCCTGTTCTTTTAGAAGTAAATTTAAAATTCATGAAAGAAGTTCTAGCCCGTGATGTGATAACTATCAAATCCGAACTCGTAAAATACGAAGGCCGAGTGGGAGAGATTCTTCAGAAAATGTACAAAGCCAACGGCGACCAAGCCGCAGAGCTGAAAGTTACGTTTGGTTTATTCGACATGAAAACGCGGCGATTGATTGAGCCGACACCAGAATGGAAAGCGGCACTAAGCTGATTTAAAAAACTTTCCTTTTTTTGTCTCGAGATCTTCTTCAGTAGAGAAAAGTAGATCTAATTTTTCTTCTAGTTTATTCAAGATTTCGTCGGGAGACGAGGTGCTGAAATTGCCCAGGGCATCTTTTTCCAAAATAAATGACTGCATTTCCTTTTCAGTGACTCGGTCATTAAGTACTACTTTTAAAAAGCTATAGTATTCGCGAAGTTGGTCAATTGTTGATCTAATCTCGCTTCTTAATTTTGAACTATCATGCTCGATGATAATCTCTTTAATAGCCAGTTCCAGTTTTTCTTTTGTCGAAGGTTTTTCAAGAAGGCGGAAGGCCCCAACTTGAAGTGCTTTAAAAATGACTTCTTTCTCTAAGTAGGCGGAAAATAGAATGAATGGAAAATGGTATCCCTGTTCGAAACACTTTTTTATCATGTCCAAACCATTCATTTGAGGCATGTTAAAGTCCGAGATAAGTGCATCAAATGGTACGTCTTTATGCGCAGTTAGAAAGGCAATAAAATCATTAGGACGATTAAAGGAAATTACGTCATAAGAATCTTCCAATAGACTGCTGAACAGTTCAGTCAAATCGACTTCATCATCAACAATTACGACGGTTTTTTTAGATTGGTTCATATCTAATGATATCGGCACGTTCAGGGCCAAATTAAACAAATCATAAACAAAAATCGGTTAAAGGGTGTATAGAAAATCGACAAAAGTACGGGAAAAAATATCCGAAAAATGGTCTAGCCAGCATAAAGTTAGATGCTTTAATCCCCGAATAAAGTTGAGTCTAGTCAAAGGAAAAATATGGTTAAAAATTATTACGTAAGTAAAAATAATCAACAAATCGGACCGTTTTCTGAGGATGATGTTGTTGGTAAAATTAAATCCAAAGAGATTAGTTGGATGGACTATATTTATGACGATTCGAAAAAAGATTGGGTCATCATCGTCGAGCATAAGGCGTTCAATAAAATGTTTACGGAAAGCGTGTTGAAACATTCTATTAACGACCCAACCATTGGTAAACCAACTAAGAGTGTTGAGCTGACGACGGTAGATTCTATTCAAGAAAAAGCTTGGTATGTTTTGAAAGATAATAATAATTATGGACCGTTTTCAAAAGCAGAAATTATTCAAATGTTGCAGGCTAAAATCTTGTACGAATATGATTTTCTGTGGCAGCCAGAAATGGAAAGCTGGAAACGTCTCGCAGAGATTACTGATTTTTCTAGAAGCAATTTAAAAAAGTTGATCCAAAGTGGAGATCCTGCAGTTTCTGAAATATTTTTTCGTCGTCGTAACGTACGTGTAACGTATGGTTGTTCATTGATCGTCCATAATAACAAACAAATATTTAAGGGCCGCAGCCTAGAAATTAGTTCGGGTGGTGCAGGCGTTTATATTGACACTAATCAATTCACACCTGGGCAAAATTTGTTTTTACATTTTCAGCCAGGTGATGGCGTTCCGCCATTCAATGCTGTTTGTACAATCATCAGTAAAGAGTTTCATTCGCATCCAATTAACAAGGCGAATGAATTTAAGTATGGTGTGAAGTTTACAAGTATTAGTCAAAATATAAAGCAAAAGATTCAAGAGTTTGCTGAAAAAGAAATGATTCAGCGAAAGAAGGTTGCGTGAAGACGTGGGCACTATTGCCCTTTATCTTTTTGCTCGGTTGTTCAAATGGCGTCGAGTTTGAAGTTGGGGAAACAAGTCAGAATTTTGCACAAGATGTAAAGTACAATCGCACAGTGGATATTTTATTTGTGATTGATAACGGCGCTTCGATGAACATGGTTCAACAGCAACTGCATGATCAATTGCCGTACCTGTTTGACTCACTTCGTGAATTGGACATGGATATACATATTGCCACAACTTCGATGACGATGCTCAGCAGCTTTCCAGAAAGTGGAAAATTAGTCGGAACACCAAAATATATTACGACGGAAACTTCGAACTTTGTTGAAGAGTTGAAAAAGAAAATATTTATTGGTGAAAATGGGTCTACTCTTGAAGAAGGATTAGCAGCGGTCGAATCTGTACTTTCAGAATCTTACCGTAAAACAGAAGGTAAAGGCTTTTTGCGCGACGACTCTTACCTTAACATAATAGTTCTAAGTAACGAAGATGATAAGAGTCCGAAACCTTGGAACTACTATGCCAATTTACTAGATAAATTAAGACCAGATCACGCGGATGGAACTAAAGCATGGTCACTGAATTTCTTCGGTGTACTTTCGCAACAAGATACCTGCAGCAGTTCACAGTGGGGGTTTAAAGAGCCCGGTGTGAAGTTTATGGAAATGGTGAACTACTCGGGTGGCGTGAAGGGATCATTATGTGGTACGGATCTGTATCGTTCAGTTTCGAGTATAAAAGCTCGCATCATCCAAATTCTTACGGACTATAAATTGGATCGTAAACCAAGAGTTGATACAATTCGAGTTTATGTGGCAGGTAATGAAGTATTAAAAGACGATGTCAACGGTTGGTCGTACATAGCGAGTGCTAACTTAATCCGATTTAATGGAACGTCGGTTCCTAATGCTGAAGAAGGTATCCGCGTCGACTTTCTCCCTGAAGAAGCTAACTAGTTTGATATTGCATAAATCCAAGATTTAATTGTATCGATTTGCTCGGCAGATAGGCCCGGCAAATCTTTTGGCATATCCCGTTTCGCGGAAGGATTATTGTCAACAGAGCCTTTGAGTGAGTGCCATAGGGGAGATTCCTCTAGGCTTTTGGGTTTCACTAACTGAATATTTTTTGTATACGACGATGCGGTAGTAAACCCGGATTCAGATAAACTGATCCAAGACGTGTGACATCTAAAACATGAGTTTCTCATGATTGTGCGAACTTGCGGGAATAGTGCGGATTCATTACTCCAAGCCAAGTAATCGGGCATCGTGTTACTTGTTTTGGTCGGAATATTATATTGTGAAGCGATTTGACGAGAAATAACATTTATTTCACCCGGTTCCATCGCGCGTTTAAAAATCAGCGTTTCCTGGATATTGGTCAATGACAAACTGCTTTCTAGATAATTAAAGTTTAGAGGAGTACCAGTCTGTTTAACTGTAAGCGTGCGATACTCGCCGTTTACCATGAGTAAAATATTTCTTGGGTCTTTGCCTGCTCGAGCGCCAATAACTAACGGTTGATTGGGATCTATTGCAAAGCTAACTTCCGAAAAGTTACTTGCGGGTGCTTCATGAATGAGTTTTACCGAGTTTCCCTGGACCACAACTTTCAAAATTTGGTCTCTATCAACAACCAAAGATAGTTCTGAACCTGATCGACGGTTGGTAACTACAAAAAAAGAAGTCGTAGTGTCAGCAAAAAAAAGAGTAGCTGAAGAATTCACCGTGGAATCAAAAATAATTTCGTTCTTGGCCATCAGTATATCGTAGTCATACAAGTTATCCCAATACGACTGTAACTCTGTTTGCTCGACGATATTGCGAGCGTATTCTGATCCATATTTAAACTCATCGAGTGGCTGGAACTCACCACCACAGTTTTGGAACGCAATAACAACAGAAGCTACCACTAAAGGAAGCGCCCATTTTGCTTCAACTTTTTTATATAGCGACTTGGCGTACATCTTCATAACAATTGCCACTCCGGAGATTCACAAGTTACGAGCAGAATACCGCGCCAAACTTCTTTAGCGGGCTCACCTTTGGCTTTTAAATCTGACTGTAGTTGTAATAGGGTTTGAGTGAAGTAAGGTGGTATTTCATTTGTGCGATAAAATAACTCATAAACCGGTCGAATATTAAGTGACGTTGCATCCGGCAAAGCGTTGATATCCAAGCCCGTCTTCGATAAGGCGATCTGCAGTCCTGTTGCTGTCCCTAGAAGCTCTTCGCACATTTGAATTTTAAATGATTCCCGAACAGCATTTGAATCATTATGGATAGGTAGATTCGCACCGTTGGAATCGTTTGCGCAATCAATCAATGATAAGCTGTCATTCACATCACAACCGCCGCCTAATTGAGCGCCTCGTTTTTCAGCCCAATTAAAAGTTAAAGATTCCAAACTAGGAGCTTTAGTTCCATTTTCCGCAGTAAATACATCAGTAAATATACTGATCATATAGCGACGATTCGCAATTCTTAGTTGTTTACATGGGGGCGCTAATTCTGTTTCAGCAACGTGATTTGGATCCGGTTCTGCGACACTGTGAAGGCGCGATGAACTTGAGCCATCGTTTGGATCCGCAAACTGAGAACAGTTCTGAAACAAGAATATTGGGCTTACGACTACAAAGAGTGAAAGGACGCCATATTTAACATAAGGAATTATCTTATTCAGCAGTTTCAACGATAGCTCCTTTTCCAAATTCATACTCCAATTTGCCGTCCCTAATTTTAACTAAAGGCGCCGCCAAATTTGAGTACGGGTTATGATCCACCGAAAGCAATTCCGCAATGGTAGATGCGGGAGCAAGGGGAGTCGGACGGCCTTTCTGATTGTAATCACGAATCGAGGCACCTAAGCCTTGTGTACCAGCATAGTCGCCGTTTAGTCCTCCGCGAGATACATTGCCTACAACATAGGGACCGCCCGTAAAAGCGCCGCTGATCGCACTAGTCACCATCTGGTTAAAACCATGGTCTGATCCTGTACTGCTGGTCCGAGTGATCCGACCAAAATCGCTCGTGAATTGAATCAACGTATTGCTAAATGTATTTTTCGCTTTGAGTTTTGAAATTAACTCTAATAGTCCCGCAGCGATTCCACGATAGTAAGCGTTGAACGCAAAAACATTCGTATGAGATCCCGTTGCGTGCATATCTAAAATTAATTCCAAATTTGCGGCGCCTACCGGCGTTTTGTAACCACTTGATGATTCGACCCGAGGAACGAAAAAGTTAAATAAAGAGGTTGCCATTATTTCTACGGACTGAGCTAAATTTTCATTGATTACGTATTCGGCCATGGCCAAACCTTCGGCATACACTCCGATGAAAGCATTCGTGAGTGCATTTCGCATGTCATAGTCTGGACCAAACAAATAGATATCGCCCGACTGAATACCCCAATTAAAACGTTCACCACCGACGCCATTTAAAATAAGATTACTGTCAGCAACAATTGGATTTACGCTAATTGAATCAACGTTAAGGCTGCGCACAGCGTCCGCGACAATGCGTTGATAGCGAGGTAGTGCTTCTTGCATATACGCATCTAGATTCCCAATGCCTTTTTTCATTAATGCTTCGGCATTTGAAAGACCAGCATTTAGAATTTTAGATGCGGGATTCATTTCCGCACCCTTCGAAGCTAAATTACGTTTTGCTTTGTCGAATGCATCGGCATTGCGCTCTTTTAAAGAGCGGCCTTCCATCGATGTCGGTTTGCTGAAGCCTACGAGTAAAGTTTTCAGCGGATCATTGATAGGTAGAACGTTTACGGCTTTACCCTTTTGAGAAATGAAAGATGAGAATGCACCGCGCGCAGGGGCTTGAACAGCTTCAAAAATTTTAGATGAATTGTCTGCGACCAGACCAGCTAGGCTGGGAACTCCACCAAGGGGCGCCATTTGTTTTGCTGAGTTTGCCGCGTGCCCATCAACGCCAGTGCCGTAACCACGAATCACCAACATGTTGTCGAGTAGTTTAGAAATACTCGCTGAACCACTAGAGAGTTGCACATTCTGACTAAATAAATGCGGCACTAACATATTATTGTAGGTATGATATTTTACGCCTACTCCCGAAATCGAACCATTTGAATACGAATAGGAATTTCCAGTCATTGGATTGTATTGAAGTTCCCCATCGGTAGCGCTCGTTTTTAACCAATGGTCAAACATATACCGCATAGGTGCACCCGGCATCATAACGCTGATATAGTTACGAGCTGTTGTTTGCGAATTAGCTTCCGCCATCGCCCGAGTTGTGAAGTCATTAACCAGTGTGGTTAAAAAGGCATCTAAAAATAGAGGCGACATAGCAAAAGATGAATTTTTTAGAAACTGTCGGCGCTTCAAATTTCCCCCAAATTAACTCTTAAAATTCTTCGCTTCTATAGTAATCAGATGCGATAATTCGTTTGACCAAATTCTTTAGAGATTGGTCCCGTTGAAGTTCTGCCCCCAGACTTTCAACGAATTCTCTGTTTTTAATATGTTCGGTTGTTAGAAAACGATTCATTTCTGCATAGCGAGGATCTTTTTTGTCATAAAGTGGAACCTGAATTCCCGTAAAGAATTCAAAGTAACGTTTAGCAGCGCATGTGTAGAAGTCTTGGGTCTGGGTTATAACATTTCCTAATTCGTCAATGGAACTAATATTTCGATCAAGTAACTCGCCGTTAAATAAACGGGTGAGGAATTTCCCCGTCGATTTTTTAATATGAAATTCTAGGTCATCAACGTGAATCCATTCTGCCACTGATGCTTTTTCTTGGCGGTATTGCGCCAGCATGATCGGAGTTTTCGAAAGAACACGTTCCTGGTTACTACCGCTATCGATTACAAAATAGGCCGATGAACCTGTGGTTAAATTGCGAGCCACGCCCGCGGCTTGGTCCATCGTTGCATGGCACTGAACACAGCTTGCCGATTTTCTAAACGGAGTTGCAGAGTTTGCGACCACTAAATTTTGGATATCGTTTTCCCGCAACGTTGGTAACGTCGCACACATGAACGTTTCCATGACTGACTTGATCCAGCGGCGAGGCAGTTTGGTTGTACCATTACTTTTCAATCCGCGTCCGTGTCCGTAGTTCATTAGGAAATACGACGGTAGACCGATGATGCCTCCGCCATGGTTGCGAAAGAAGTTGTAGCTATACTCAAGTGAAGGCTCTGAGCTACCCGGACGAAAAGCACCTAATGGCTCTAAACTTAAATTTCGAACCATGAAACCATCCGTATTTGGCTGAATTCCCACCAAGGCACCAACCGCTACCAATGGTGCTCTGACGAAATCTTCCGCTGGACGAGCTTCCGCATTTCCTGTGTGAGTGCCATTCATCGATTGAAATAAAATTGTATTTAAATCCCAATAACCGTTTTCGCCGAGGGTCGTACGCGACGGTGCACGTGTCGCCCAGTCTCGACCGATGATGGATCGAGTACGAGCGAAATCTTCGACACGAACGGCTTTCAGCCGCTCTGTACCTTTTAATATATCAGAAAAACGGCTGTTACCGAAAAGTGCGCGAGTTAGGAAGTATGACTGTTCATGAGCATCATAAACATCAGTGCTGCCGCGATTTAATTCTTCATTGTAATCTTGGATTTGATTCATAGCATTCGCGCTGAACCAAGTGTTGTGAAATTCAAAGAACGTTCTTAAAACTTTTTGCGGAACCGAGCCCACTGCCGAATTTGAATTTTTTATTAAGCCCTGATTATCCAAAGTGGCTTCATTTAATAGGTTCATGCACGCATCTATGGCTTTTAATTGTCCGGCTTTGATTTGTGTAAACGTAGGGTCTTTTAACGGAATCGGAGCCTGCACTAATTGCATATAACAACGGCGATACAGTTTCTGCTCGGTCAAGTTTGCAGAGTTAGCCAAGCTTTGAAGTGTGAATAGAAAAACTAAAAAACCAATGAATTTCACTTTTTTCCCCTCAGAACTGTTTCGGTCCAATTACACGATCCCCAAAGTCCATATCCGTTCGAAATTACGGATGATATAGGTATTCATGTTCAAATTCCATTCCTTGTCTTGGTTTGGGAATGTGTTTCGATTTGAACCGGAGTTTCGTCTTTAGGTCTTTGGTGGGGCAGATGGGGGATTTTGCGGGTGTATACTGATTGAACGTCTGGATGGAAACTCAATACACCCTCTAAACCGGGATTTTTCGTATCAAAA
>DDVI01000117.1:0-16842 GCA_002345205.1 Bdellovibrionaceae bacterium UBA2316
GGCACAAGAAAGTCGGAAGAACCGCTAAAATTATTCGAAGTTTAAGAGCGTATTCTCACAATGCCGAAAAAGACCCAATGTCTCCGGTAATTTTTTCTCAGATTATCGATGAAACATTAGGCTTATGCCAGGAACAATTCAGGCAACGTGGAATTGAAATAAGAATTCAGTGTAGCCCAAGCATTATACTAAACTGTAGGTCTGCGCAGATTTCCCAGGTGCTAATCAGTCTTTTAACAAATTCATATGATGCCATCACAAATTTACCTGAAAAATGGATCGAAATAAACGTCTCAGAAACTACTCATACTATAGTAGTTAGATTTACAGATAGCGGGGCTGGAATTAATCCAAATATTGTAAAGAATATGATGACTCCTTTTTTCACCACAAAAAGTCCTGGCCATGGCACCGGGCTAGGGCTCAGTATTTCTCGTGATATCGTAATCAGTAATGGTGGAGACATAGAATATGATTCAAACTCGCCAAATACGTCGTTTTTGTTAACGTTTAAGAAGTAATATCAAAGCGATACTTAATTCCGATAAGTGACATTATGTTACTTTGGTATATATTATATTCTATTATTTGTATCAGGGGGATCAAATATGAAACTAACTATACTTGTCAGCATATTACTTCTATCTTCACTTTCATTCGCGCAGTCCAGGGTTAAATTAAATGTTATTGGTGATGTCGCTGTTTTAAATATGCTTCATGATGGAAAAGCCGTCGACGTTAGAAACCTAATTGCTGTCTCTACGGATATTAATGAAAACCCAATTCGTATTGAACGCTCTAGACTACCTAATATCGTTGAAGAGTCTATTCGCCTGATTGTTCCAGTCACCGCGTGTGAAAAGCTGCCGGCGTATGTTTTATATCGTGATAATCAGCTATTTTTTTTCTTAGATTATTCAAACCGTAGCACATCGGCCATCAATTCCATTTGCAATAAGTTTGAAATCAGTTACACGCTAAATACATTTAATCTTGAATCCGCAATTCCAGGTCCTTTAAAACCGGGCTTAGCGATTCCTTATCCTATTGTCCCTAGACCATTTGAATTTATTGAATCACAAAACGTGGCAGCTATACCTGTCCCATTCAAGCCCGATGGTTCTTATGTTTTATCGATTGAAGTTAAAAGCGAAAGAATTCTTCGCGCGAATCTTTCACTAACTAATGAGCTCGGTCATCCGATTCAAGTTATTCAAGCTTTACCTTAAGTGCTAAAAATAAACGATCCACTGCGTGCTACTGTCTTTTTGGGCCAATCTGCATCCTCCCAACGTAAACGAATATGTTTGGGCGCCTTTAAAGTTCTAACCTCACCAAAAATACCTTCCCGCAACTTCAAACGAACTTCCTTTAGCTATCTTAAAGGCATCCATTGGATTCAGCCATTGCGTTAAACCTTCAGGGGAGGTAATGAATTTCCACACATTTTTTTGATTTGCGGGAAGGGTCTTTGTAACAGTGACCGTGTACTCCCCTTTTGCATTCTCGCCTTCATTCCTGCGACCAATATAAACCTCAAATCCGCCGGCAACAATTTGTTGCCACCAGGGCTTAAGCTTATGCTTAGTTTTCAAAAGCTGGACGATTTCTTTGTGAGTCAGATTATCAGCGCCTGCTTTTTTCAGAATCTGAATCCAATAGTCCCAACTTTTGCCTGTGTTTTTCTCTACAGATTCATTGCTAGTTTTAGCTAATTTTTCTATTTTCGCCAAACAACCCCCAGGACTTAAACCAGAACAGCTAGTTCTTACGCCGGCCGAAAAAAAAGAACTTCAAAAGATTCCAAAAAGACTAATCTAACGAATTGCCGTAGCTCGTGCAAAGCTATAAAAGAATACCGAGTCTTTTGCTTTCTTAGCAATTTCGACTTCCTTAAACATTTGCTTAACAAGGGCATCACTGACTTTATTCTGATCACGCAGTTTCGACTCCGCAGACAACAAAATTTGAAAGAAGAATTCGATAAAATCCGCGCGCTGTTTTGGGTTTCGCGAATCAAAGTGAAGAGGCCTAAATTCAACCTGAATTGATTTGAAACCTGCTTCTTTTAACAAATGCCCAAGTTGGGCACCAATAAAAGGATGACCTTTCATTGTCCATTGTAACTCGTTAAACTCAAACCAATATCTTAAATAGCTTGGCGAGTATGGCTCCATAAAAAGAGCCTGATTAAATACTTCTGTTAATACAATTTGAGCACCTGGCTTTAAATGTTTGTGGACTTGTTTTAAAACTTTAAGCGGTTCCGGCACGTGTTCTAAAAACCAACATAAAAAAGCAGCATCATATTTTTTGTAGTCCAAGGTTAATTTTTGAGCGTCTTGCTGAAACAACTCTACCCGCTCATCCTTAATCGGTTTTTTTAAATACTGGGCCGCCACATGCAACTGAGCTGAAGAAAAATCCACACCCGTAATTTTAATTTTCGGGAACTTCTTTAAAAGAATCCTAGACTGGGCCCCAACGCCGCAACCCACTTCAAGTAACCGATTCACTTTCCGAAAATCCACCCCGGCATATACATAAGGCTCCAAAAACCGAGCCTGATGAACTAAACGATCTTGTTCTTTCTTTTCAAAACCATGCAAGTATTCCACGCATTTACCTTTTCCATTAATTCACCATAAGTTGCCTTATGGCCTTTTTTTTAGTTCGCGTATTTTGTTCCACAGCCGTATGGCTTTGTAGAGGTTATTTCGATTTTTTTATTTTCCATACCTGCATCTAGAGCCGCAGCCACGTAATTTTTAGATTTAGCGATTACTTTTGGATCGGACGAATTATTATCATCGATAGCGCCGGCGTATACCACGGTTCCTTTTGGATCGATAACAAACATATGAGGCGTCGTTTTCGAACCGTATGCTTTACCAACTACACCCGTCGGATCTAACAAAACAGCTGTCGCGTTTGATTTAGTATCCTTGGCTACCTTCATCGCTTCTTTTGCATCCGTATAACCCTCTTTACCTTCGGCAGATGAATTTACCGATAACCAGACTACACCTTTACCAGTATATTTTTTTTGAAGGTCTTGCATATTGTTTGAACCGTAATGTTTTTTCACATACGGACAATCCTTATTGTACCATTCCATGACAATCCATTTACCCGCATAATCGCTGAGTTTATGCGTTTTTCCATCAGCCGCCGACGTCTCAAATGCAGGTGCTGGTTTTCCAGGAACCGCATCCGCAAAAGCGATACATCCTGCCACAAACAAAGATAAAAATACTAATGCTTTCATTTTCTTACTCCTTTTTATTAAATAGGTTTTCAATCATTTTGATTGTTAAGATTTGCGGTAAAATCTGCGCGTGTGCGCCTTTATCATAAAATAAATATACGGGAACTGAATTTCGATTATATTCAGCTAACGCTTTCGTAATCACCGGATCCTGATTGGTCCAATCGGCGCGCATGATTAAAACGTTATTATCTTGGAACATTTTAAGCACGCTCTCTTTTTCCAATACCGCCTTTTTATTGAGCTGGCAGGTAATACACCAGGCCGCCGTGAAATCCACAAACACGGAGCGCCCTTGAGCACGAGCTTGATCAATCGCTGAGCGATCATAGGGCACCCAACCATATGACGTCGACAGCGGCACTTTATCAGTTGAGGCATTTACCTGAAGCATCTTTACTTTTGGAATCGAAATAAAGCCGGCAGTGACCGCTACCAACATTAGGACCACAGCTAACCCCTTAACTACTCTATTCGGCGTTTTTCCTAGCCATAGCGCTAGAGCCACCAACAGAAGTAGGGTACTTGATAACAACCACCCGTCTGAACCTAATTGAATCCCAAGGACCCACGTCAACCAAATCACGGTGCCTAAAAGTGGAAACGCTAAGAACTGTTTCAAACGCTCCATCCAGGCGCCAGGTTTTGGCATGAGCTTATACAGTTTGGGTACAAATGAAACCAACACAAATGGAAATCCTAAACCAAATCCTAAACTTAAAAATATTCCCAGTGCAGGGGCCACTGGCAATGTGGCCGCAGCCCCCAGCGCTGTGCCCATGAATGGACCCGTGCATGGGGCCGCCACAAACACGGCTAAAATTCCAGTTGTAAACGAAGAGGCACTATTTGCATTTCCCGCCCAATTTGTAATCGATTCGCCAAACTCAAAAACCCCTAGAAAATTTAGCGACATCAACCAGAATAGTAATATTAAAAATAGTATAATGAACGGCGATTGCAATTGATAACCCCAGCCGATGGACGCTCCGGCAGAACGTAACACTAAAAACACAGATCCTAACGCAAAGAATGTGGTTAGAACTCCAGCCAAATATAGAAGTGCATCTTTACGTCGATCCGCTATCGACGTTTTCAGTATAGATAAAAATTTTATCGACAAAACCGGCAACACACACGGCATTAAATTCAAAATAATTCCGCCGATAAAGGCAAAGAATAAAAGACTCACTAGACTTACACGACCAACAGATTCATCGTCATCAATTACAGCCTTTGCCCCTCCTTGCAAAGATAGTTCACGTTCCCATGCTAAATCACCGTGGGTAATTAGGAATTTAAACTGCGAGGGGTTTCCACGCCCCGCCGGCAGAGCAAATGTATACCGAAATCGACCATCCATCGTTTCCACCTTTGGCGCCTGTGGATTAACATTCTCGCCATCAACAGGAAACATATCTGGAGCCTCGGACCCAGTTAATCCATCGCGTTTTGCTTTCAGATCAACTACTAGTTTCTCCTCCGTTTTTTCAATCAACGTTAAATCCCATGACGAGGTCTCTTCTAATGGAATACGCTTAGCAAACGCCTCTATCTTATCTTGATTTGTTTTGATCCAAACACTAGGACCAGTCACCAACGGTCGAGTCAGCGTCATCTCTGCGATACCAGGAATGCACTCTTCCTTACATACTAGCCATTCTAAACTGAGCTTTAAATTCAAAACTTTGGATCCAGCAATAGGACTTACTTGAAATAAAAACAGAACTGAGTTTTCATAGCCGATATTCACTAAGTGACCAACGGGAATTCGTTTCGGAATTGGCCATTGCGGTTGCGAAACGACACTCTTGTCACTCGAAAAATTAAATTTTGGGGGTGCTCCTGAATCACCTGAGTTTTTCCAGTAGATATGCCACTGGGGATCAATCTTAAATTGCAGACCGATACGTTCAGCAGAATGTATACCCCATTTTTCGGGAGCTACCCACGATATTTCGACGTGAGGCGCCTTAATAGATTCAGCGGCTAACACGGGAAAACTAAAAGCGAAAAACAGACTTAGAATCACAACGAATTTCATAACCCAACCTATAATAGGAAATATTCCAGCACCGCTATATTGTTATAACAACCAAAAAAAATATATGTAAAGATGCATTCAGGTGCTAAAGGAAAACAAACCGATTGCACTAAATTTTATCGTTACCTTAAGAGGGCCACTATGAAAGACATTCGCTACATCGCTGATTTACTGGACACTAAATTTAAACTACCTAATGGTTGGCGTTTTGGATGGGATGGAATTTTAGGGTTCATTCCTGGAGTAGGAAATATCATTACTGATATCTTTTCCTTTTACATTTTGTTCCGCGCGGCTGTTTTGGGTTGCCCACCAGCAGTTATTTTGCGCATGGCAATTAATGTAGTGATCGACAATTTAGTTGATAAAATACCAATCCTGGGGTTTTTCTTCGATTTTATATGGAAAGCGAATACTAAAAATGTAGCTCTGATGGATCGGTATTTTAGTCAGCCTCAAAAAACGAACCGTAATTCCAAAATGGTCGTTTTAACAACCCTACTGGGACTGAGCGTTTTATTCTTCGCCTGCGTCGCACTCACACTCTATAGTCTGATTTGGATCTTCAATGAATTTTACAAACACATCCCCGGATAATAAAAAAGCCGATCTTTTGGACCGGCCTCATTTACTTTTTTCTGTTAAATAAACCTAGTTAGCAATCTCTTCTTGGCGCTCCCAAGTTTGTGTTCGTCCTAGCAAAGAAAAACCTAAAAATCCGCGTACTTTTAGCTTCTTACCATCTTCAATTAATTCCATCTTGCAAGAGTACGTTTTTCCTTTTTTAGGATCCATAATCTCGCCGCCAGACCATTTTCCGTTTCCATCGGCTTTCAAACCCCATAGGATCTGCAAACCAATTAATGGCTTATCTTTTTTATCACCAGAACACTTATCACATTTTGGATCTTGATCTTCTTCTGGTTTACGGAATAACTTAACGATTTTTCCAGTTAATTGCCCATCCGTTTCAGAAATCTCAACTAAAGATTTTACGGCTCCAGTTTCATCATCAATTGTTTTCCAAGTTCCAACAGCCACCGGAGCCGCCAGCGCAGCTGAAGCCATGAAACTTAACACTAATATCGCCTTGCATATTATATTCATCATAGGTCCCCTTATTTTGTTAAAGTTATCTAGCGTATCCACTCTGTAAAACCAAAACCCAGAGCACGCTCAAGGTTTGTTTTATCAATTTCAAATACATTTACGTTACCTGTTGGTGCTCCACACATTTGAATCCTAAGCTTACCATCATTTTCCATAGACGATTTGTAGACTTGAATCTCTTTTAATTCTTTCGCCATCGTAGGAAGGTCAATATTTTTTCCCTGACCGCACTGCAAAGATCCATTGGCCTTGTAAACACGAACACGTTCCGTAACGGTGGGGTCTGGCAAAAGTTTGTTTTCTTTGGGCTGAACCTCAGGACCAGCTTGTTCTTTTGCAATTTGATGAGAGCGACAGTTCCCTGTCGAACACCCCACCAGCGCTAATATTATTCCACAAATGAAAATAAATTTCTTGGCTTCCATGCAACTCCCATACTGTAAAGATTCGCTTCGCCTGAAATAAAATACAATTCCGATCGCTTTTCATTTACAGCAATAGGACTTTGAATCCCGCGACCTGGCTCAAAGCTATTTACAACCTGTCCTGTTTTTTTATTTAGCAAAACTAGGTTTCCCAAGGACTCACCAAACACTATGTTATTATTAATCAGGGAAATTTCCGTCGGTAAGCCATTTGGCACCGAATATTCCCAAATCGCTTTCAATGAATCCTTATTCAAAGCATACACTTTTCCATTTGAAGACGGATAGAACAGAACGGATCCTTCAATCGTCACTGGAACATAGCCCCCGGCTTCGAATTTATTTAAAACATCTCCGTTAGTTGTCGACAAAACATAAAGTCTATCATCATACCCAGAGACATAAATTTTTTCACCTTCAACAACCGCACTTGAATCAATATCTTTGAAGCGTTTGTTTTTATTTAACTGAATCTCCCAATTTATCGTGCCGTTTGATTTGTTAAATGCCACAAAAGAGCCTTCACTAAACCCAACATACACTAAATTTTTATGAATCAGTGGCGTTGTACCACCCCGAATGGAATAACTAGACGGATCTTGACGAGTGTACGACCAAACTTGACGTCCGTTTTCAGCTTCAAGAGCCATAAGCGAGTTCAAAGTCGTTACAAAATAAACACGCCCTTCCTGCGCATCGTACGCTGGTGTGGCCACAATTTCAGATTTTATATGAGTCTTCCAAAGCTCTTGTCCAGACTCTAAATTAACACTATAAAAATATCCGTCATTCCCGCCAAAGTATAAACGATTATTGAATACAGCCGGTTCTTTTTCTACACCATTAGGTACAGCATAACTCCATTTACGATTTCCCGTTTTAATGTCGTACGCCACTAGACCGTCATGGGCATTGCTCGCAATCAAAAGCTTATCGGTAAAGACAACGCGCGCCCGATTGATTTTTCGATAACGAGTAATCGGGACATCTACTGTCGAACGAATAAATGCTACGTTAGTTCTAACCGCTGGCTCTGTATTAGCTGACTTCAGACTCGCGCACGAACTTAGCAGTACACAACCAAGCCCAAGCCACACTATCGAGTTTAGTATTTTCACTACTACGCCCCTGCTTGGTCAGCGTTCTTTTTTAAACGAAGCAATAATAGATATTTTTGTGCCTGCTCGGCAGCTGATTGATCCGCACCAAAATGATTCGCCATTTTTTCTTCGCTCTCTATTTTTGATTCTGGAACATCACCTTTAGCAATGACTTCTTTATATTGAGCCTCAGCCAAATCATATTGTTTCAGACCCTCATGAGCTAAACCTGTCTGAAGTTTAAAGTACGACGTCATGAATGGATACTTGCTCGAGCCAATAACCGCCTGATTCTTTTTGATAACTTGATCGAAGTTTCCTAACGATAATTGGGTCGCTGACCATTTTTTCAAAATCATATAATCAACTAATGTTTTAGGCGATGCTTCTAATGATTTTTCTAATACGAGTACAGCTTGATCTAACTTTTTATACTCCCAGTACAAATCAGCTAATACTAAGGCAGTCACCTTTCCAGGAACTAATTTTGGACTTGCTGTATGTAAATCCGTAAAACGAGCCAAAACAGTTCCATAATCTTTCTCAAGATCACCCGAGGCTTTCGCTTTTAATTCTGGTTTAGGTGCGGCCGCCTGAGACGCGTCTTTTTTAGTTTTATCAGTGGTCTTAGCCGCCTCTTGTTGAGCCTGACGTTCAGCCTCGTCAAAGTCGTTTTTAATTTTTACGTAATCTTTTTCAATAAGATAGTATTGATCTTGGATTTTTAATTGAGCACTATGCTTTACCTGTCCGTAGACCGCATAACCAAGCCCAGACAATGCAATAACACCAACTAATAAAATGATAATGACTTTGTTGGCGACCATCCAGTCAAAAGCTAAAGTCAAATTTCTTTGGAAGTTATCTTGTTTCGCTAATTCGCGATCTGAAATTCCAAATCCTTGAGTGCCATGACCCGCGCGCTGAGTCCCGTTGTTTTCATTGCTTGGTGTAACGTTATCCAATTGTTTCTCCTTGGTAATTCGACCTTACAATGATCAACAGGACTTGCGTCTTGAGTCAACAGATAACTGCTTCCCAAATGAAAGCAGCTACCGACAAAAACTAGCGATTGTTAATCTCTCGCAAAGTTGTGAACGACCGGTTCGATTTTCCCGGATGTTTTTGCTTCAATTTTGCTACTGTTTTGATACGTTCTTCAGCCAAGCGATCGGCTGCCATATAGGTAGGAATTTTATCGCGTTTTGCAATTTTAAAAACTTGCTTCAGATTGTCATAAACGCGTTTAGTTTTATCAAACGCACGGCTTTGAGAATAGCCTTCTAATTCAACAAACACGTTCATCAATCCACCCGCATTTACGATGTAGTCTGGTGCATACAAAATACCCATTTCTTCCAGTGCATTTCCATGACGTAACTCAAGAAGCTGATTATTAGCACCACCACAAATGATTGGTGTCTTAAATGACGATAATGTTTTTTCATTAACGATTGCGCCCATTGCACATGGAGCCAGAACATCGCACTCTACGGATAAAATTTCAGTCGGAGCCACAACCTGAACATTTGGATACATGTCTTTGATTTTTTTAATTTTATCCGCATCGATATCAGAGATAATCACTTTCGCGCCTTCTTGGTCCAAGTATTTAACCAAGTTGAATCCAACATTGCCCAAACCTTGAACAGCCACCCGAAGGCCTTTTAAACTATCGCTACCAGATTTTTCATGAACCGAAGCTTTGATCCCCATCAAAACACCGTGAGCTGTGTAGGGTGACGGATCGCCTGATCCCCCAAAGTCTTTCGAAATACCAGTTACCCACGGAGTCTCCATATATATGTACTCCATATCTTGTTCACTCGTACCAACGTCTTCAGCCGTAATGTATTTTCCATTTAAAGAATTAACGAATTGACCAAATGCACGAAACAAACCTTCCGTTTTTTGAGTCTTTGAGTCACCGATAATAACAGCCTTACCACCACCCAAATTCAAACCGGCTGCGGCCGCTTTATAGGTCATACCTTTAGATAAACGAAGAACATCTACAAGAGCCTCGTCTTCATTCGCGTAGTTCCACATCCGCGTTCCTCCCAAAGCGGGACCCAGCGTCGTGTTATGTAAAGCAATAATAGCCTTCAAACCCACATCTGGATCATGACAAAATACTACCTGTTCGTGATTTCCTGTTTTCGCGATGACTTCAAATGTAGCCATGAATCTCCCCTCAAAAAAATCGACTATTTAGTCTATTGTTAAGGAAATATGACTTAGTTAGAGTACAAATACGAGAATTGATGCGAAGCAGACTAAAAAAATCACCAAATACAAACGTTTCAAATGCTTGGAAATAGCGACCTGAGCATCTTCCGCGTCTTTTAGTTTCTGCTTAAGGTCTAGTATTTCACCCTCAAAACGATCATTTTCTGATGCCGAATTAAACACAAGTTCATCCATACGCCTTGTTAAAGTCGTCTCGAGATCCTTTTTTAATAGACGGATGTCTTTTTGTAAAAAATAAGATGAATTTAAACCCGGGATCTTCTCTTGAAGAATCATATACCATTGAAGCGCACGGTAAACATGAGGAGGAGCATCGTCCCCTTTCTGAGTCCATCTCGACCATGACGATGGATCGACCAATAATAACTGCGCCATTTTACGTTGAGATAAATCTAACGTCGAACGAATCTGCTCTAAATCCCCAATTTGATCCTTAATTACCTCGACCTGAGCTTCGTAATTCAAACGAACAGCAGAAACAGCCCTATTAGCGGGTTTATTTTGTGATTTTTCAGAGTCGTTTAAAAGATCCATCTGTTAATTACTAACGTGGCTACAATTACGCTGTCAAATGCACCCGAATAAATGCTTAAATAATAAGATGTTTAAAACAAACTCCGCAAAGCTAGACTCAGATCGATAATGTATTTCACATCTTTTTATATGTATTTCGCACTATTTGTTGTTGCTTTTCACATCATTTGTAGTTTGACCATGAACCACAAAACCTAGAGCCACGTATGTCTTGAGTCAGTTGGGGTTCTTGTATCCTGTTTTTCGAAATACACTAAAGCTTTTAGTTATAAGCTTTAGTACTATGTATCTGAATTTACATATAATTTTAAGAAGTGATCATTTGAATTTAGCGATTTCAGCCCGAGAGTTATGATTTTATTGTTTCCTTTAATATATTGTTGCAAACTATTTTCACTCGCGCGATTTAGAAAAGAAAATATTATGTCTTGTTTTGCATAAACGATTTTTTACTTTCAAAAATTAATTTACTTCCTATGTTTACAATCGGCATTTTTTGAATAATCCTTAGAACTTAGACGTAATTTTAGGTGTAGAAATACACTCTATCTTTCGTTGTTTTTTAGCTATTTTTGCACGTCGCTTTTGGGGTGGTTTTTTTGCGCTATCAATTGAATAAAAATAAGTATCTTTTAACCCCCGAGGTCGACAGACTTACATCCATAATCGATACTTATATTGATAAGGACCCGCGCAACTGTTTAATATTACTTGTTGGTTTAAAAACAGGAGCTCGTGCTCAAGAAATACTCAACATTCAAAAATCAGATTTAAATGCGTACGACATGTCGGTTTTTATTCGCGGCCTTAAAGGCAGCAATGACCGAGAAATTCCATTACCTAACGGACTCTTTCTAAAACTTCAGCGCTACGCCGAGTCCATCGACACGCAGAAAGTCTTCAATATTACCTATGATCGACTTTATCAAATTTGGGATGTGTACCGCCCAGTACCTAAGAAGTTCCACTCACTTCGTCACACATTTGCGATTCAGCTCTATCGAAAGACGAAGGATTTGCGATTAGTCCAGGTAGCTCTCGGTCATCGCAATATCACAAACACGATGATTTACGCGGACTACGTGTACACACAGGATGAACTTCGCAAGCTCATCCTGTGATCCATGCTTAAAAATAAAAAACGCAAGGTGATTAGCCTTGCGCCGTATTTAATTTTAAATGGGATCAAATTATAGTCCAAGTTCACGCAACTCTTTAGCTACGCGATGTTGATTTTTTCTTGGATTTGTAGTTTTTTGTTTTGTTTCTTTTTTATAACGGAAGAATTTGTCACTTGATGGAGCCGCGATTTCAGTTTGCGCTTCATCATAAAAAACGACCGCAGCTTCTTTTTCAACTTTTTTAGAGCGCACTAGATTTTTGCGAGACTCTAATTCATTTTGAGTGTATACCTGCGATTTAAGCTTTGTATGTAACTCTTTTTGAGCTTTTGTATCTTCGCTAATCAAAGAGTTAAAGTCTTCTACCTTTGCAAAAACACTCATTCCGATGATTAGAGTTAAGATTAAAGCTTTCATGTCGTTCTCCTTACAGTTAGTCTCGATAAACATACGTGCAATGACTTGGCCGCCCTATTCTAACCTATTGCACCTAAAAATCATTTAAACCGAGAGTGTTAATTATTGATAACAGGTGTAAACAAATCATATAGTCAGTGTATCCATTTGAAACAACGAAGGTATCCATGATTCAGCAGCTGTTCCCAACTCAAATACTCAACGCCTCACTTTTCCCCGCTAGGAGCCGCTTCCTGAAAGACTTAGAAAAAGAAATTCTAAAAATCTCAGAAGTTGACCTTGAAGGCCAAGATTGGTCCGAAACGAACTACTTATTTGGCTATACATCCTACGGCTCGATGGACCAACTACATCGGTTCTCGTCTTCGTTCAATGATCTCAAAAAGAAAATTGATAAACATGTTGCTACCTACGTAAAAGAACTCGGGTGGAACATAAATCCAAAAGAATTAAATCTCTCTAAAATGTGGGTAAACATAATGCCTAAAGGGACTATACACACAGGCCACATCCACCCACTCAGCGTAGTTTCTGGAACATTTTACGTCAGCCTTCCAAAGAAAAATGTACCGGCATTAAAGTTTGAAGACCCGCGATTTGCACGGATGATGGCGACGCCTCCGAAAAAGCAAACAGTGGCTACAAAAAATCTTAACTTTTTCAGTTTTATCCCAAAAGAAGGGGATGTTGTATTATTTGAAAGCTGGTTACGCCACGAAGTCGTTCAAAATAATTCAGATGATTTGCGAATTAGCGTAAGCTTTAACTACGATTGGAAATAAATGCTGGAGTTAAAAAACGCGGGCAAACGTTATAGTTCACGGTGGCTATTTCAAAACCTAAACCTCCAAGTCCCAACTGGTGAATTTATTTCTATTCTGGGCCCATCTGGTTGCGGAAAATCAACACTACTCAGAATTCTAGCGGAACTAGACACCCTTACTGAGGGACAGCTGACCCAACCAGCGACAACAACGCCTGGATTTGTTTTTCAAGAATCCTGTTTACTGCCCTGGCTCACCGTATCCGAGAATGTCGCTATTGGGATTTCGACAAAAAACCTCACTCCATCCGAAAAATCCGATCAGATAGAAAAAATTTTGAAAACGGTAAAGTTAAAGGAGTCCGCTTTTTTATTTCCTCATCAACTCTCTGGTGGAATGAAAATGCGGGTATCAATTGCTCGGGCGCTCATAAATAACAAATCAATTCTATTCCTGGACGAACCATTTGCTGCTCTTGATGATTTCATCCGCTTTGAATTACAAGAAGAACTGCTTGAATATTGGAAGCAACATAAGATGACCGTGTTCTTTGTTACCCACTCCGTAACGGAAAGCGTGTTTTTGTCTCAAAAACTTTGGCTATTCCCACAAGGTGATCAGCATCAGTTCCAAGAACTGGATTTAAGAAAAACAGCAACAAATGTGCGTATGTATCGCCAATCACCAGAATATTTTAAATTGGTAACTGAAATTTCCGACCGCCTTCGAGGTAAAGCGTGAAACAATTTTTACCGACGTTCATCCTTGTTGTAGTCATGACAGCGTTTGTAGAAATATTAAATAGCATGGGATCCTGGGATGCTCAGCTGATCCCTCCGGCTTCGACAATCCTCGGCACGATCATAGAAAACAAAGACAGTTTCTTTTCGGCATTCTGGGATACATTAAAACTCAGCGCCCAGAGTTTACTATTAAGTTTCGCACTGGGCTTCACTCTAGCGATTGTGTTCTCGTTGAACGATTGGGTAAAACGCGCGGTATTTCCATTAGCAATTTTTTTCCAGACCGTGCCTATCATAGCAATCGCACCACTTTTAGTTATCTATTTAGGGTATGGTCCGCAAACTATCTTGGCGTCAGCGGTATTTGTTAGTATATTTCCGATACTTGCCAACACGCTGGTAGGTTTAGATACGATCAATAAAAATCTACTTGAACTCTTTAAAGTATATAAACGAAGTCCATTGCAAACATTAATTTATTTAAAAATCCCCGGATCATATCACTTTATATTTTCTGGATTGAAAATATCCTCGGGTCTAGCGGTCATTGGTGTCGTCGCCGGTGAATTTGTCGCAGGTGGCGGCTTAGGTTCTTTGATCGATACATCCCGAACCCAACAAAGAATTGACCTCGTTTTTGCGGCATTGATAGGATTAGCGTTCATTGGACTTTGGCAAATTATGTTACTTAATGTTATAAATTCATTGATCACCCGCTGGAGACCTTTTAAGCTTTAAGCTTTTGGAGGTCAGGATGAAATCTGTAAAATTAATTGGGTTACTGTGCTTTGTTTTTGGCAGTACTTTGTTTGCCCAAGCACAAGAGATTCAAACACCTACTGGGACAGTATACAAATTAGCATTAAACTGGGTACCAGAACCGCAGTTTGGCGGTTTCTATCAGGCACTCATCGATGATGAGTTTAAAAAACAAGGACTTAATGTTGAAATTATTCCCGGCGGATCTGGAACACCTACGGTTCAAATGCTTACAAAAGGTGTCGTTGATTTCGCCATCGTTTCTGCTGAAGAAATTCTAATTTCTAATGATAAGAATTTAAAAAACAATGTTGTAGGAGTGTTCGCGGCCTTTCAAAAAAACCCACAAATGATTATGTCACACGAGTCGCGAAAATTTAAAAACATTGGCGATATACTCACAAATGAAGGCTACTTGGCATGGCAGAAAGGCTTATCGTACTCACTTTTCTTGCTAAAAAAATATCCCAACTCAAAAGTTAAAATGGTTCCCTACTTAGGCGGATTAACGCAATTTCAAAAAGATAAAATGTTGTCCCAACAGGGTTTCATCACCAGCGAACCGATTGCTGCTGGCGATTTAAAAATTCCAGTATCAACATTTTTAGTAGCTGACGAAGGTTTTAATCCCTACACAACAGTATTATCGGTTAGAAAGGACTTCAACAAAGTCCATCCTGAAACCGTTAAGAAGCTCCACCAGGCAGTTTCTAATGGTTGGGCATCCTACCTAAAGAATCCGGATAAGGCCAATGCCTTCATGGCGAAACTCAATCCAGGCATGAAACCAGAGACATTCAAAAAAAGTGCAGAAGCGCAGGCGCCTCTTATTCAAGGATCTGACGGCTTAGGGAAAATGACAGAATCACGCTGGGCCGAGCTTATTAAGCAAGTAAAAGAACTAGGCCTAGTGAAAAACAAACTCAAACCCGAAAATCAGTTTGTTAGTTTCTAGTTTACTGAGCGTAGAACTGAAAACACTGATTACTTTGAACAGAGATCGAACCAGATCTCTGTTTCCATTTTTTATAAATAAACGCCATTACTAAATTTGGTCGTTTCAAAAAATATATTTTCATCTGATTTCGAATAATGTCTTCGCCAACGATTTTTTTAAGCTGATACATTTGCAGTCCCCATCGCAAATTTTCGGGATCGGCTAAAAAACGATTCAGCTTTTGCTGATTTTCTGGCGTTTGCTTTTCATAGATATCGTTCCAATCAAATTCTTTGATGTTCTTGATATTAGCAGCAGAAGATAAAAATTCGAGGGAAACCACGCGACTTAAATCATCGATAAATCGATCCGCTCGATCCAGCGGATGCTCTACAACAGTCGCTTCGGAAAAAAGTTGAACTGTAATATCTTTAGATCCCTTTTCTATTTTGATCCTTACAAAATCACTTAAATTAGACCGCAAACCAAAACCAAAAGCATTATTTATCACGACGTCTGCGATTCGCTTTTTTACAAACTCGGCGAGTTCAGGAAACCTGGATTCAAACGCAGCTAATGTATACATCGAGTGCTGTGATGAAACCTCACTTTTTCGTTCAAGCGTTATTTTAACAGACGCTTCTCTTACCCCTAGCCAATTTCGCTTAGTAAACTCACCCAAAACACGCATCGAGGGTATCAATTCCTTCTGAATAAGATTTTCCCTAAGCAGCAGAGCCATCGCCCGAGCCATTTCCCAAAGAGGCAGAGGATGCAAGGCCTTTACTTGGTGCCTAACGGTATCCGACTGAATCCAGTTCAAAAAATGATTAATTAAATCTAACTGCTTTGGATATTGAGCCACAAATGCCATAGGTTGATCAGGGGGTGATTGTAGAAATGTCCAAGCTAGCTCTTGCTTCATTTCAAGAGGCATAGTTTTCACATATGATTGCATCAGATTAAAAATCAACGAGGCATCTAGGTTTCTAAATGGCTTCATAACTTCAAGCCCCGCCACATCGTTCGCTAAAATACTTTCGATCATTAACTTTCCATGACTTTGAAAATCGCGATCGAATACATCAAAATTTTTAACCAGTACACCTTGAGCCTGCGCAAAACGATTTCTTAGTTCATTTCGCAAACGATTTAAAACAGAATCAGAATAGATCACCGACCGCACCATGGGATTAACTAGATTTTTGCCAACAGATCGCAACAACCCAAGGCCAAATACACCTTCCCAGGATTGAGTTGCACTATCAATTCTATCTCGAAATCCCAAACCCAACTGGTAAACAGACAATAGCGACTGCAGCGACTGACGAATAATGATCATGTCATGACCTTGATTCAAGTTGGCCGGC
>DDVI01000117.1:17107-96371 GCA_002345205.1 Bdellovibrionaceae bacterium UBA2316
TTGGCCGGCCAACTTGAATCAAGGAGGCGCTGTATATAGCGAACTTCAAACTCAACTATCTTTTCAAAAACCTCGCTATTCGCCGTTGTTATATTCAATGGATTGACTAATCCATTGTGCTGAATACTTTTCTGATACTCTTGAATGGTACTGGGAATTTGATCGCGGCGTGCTAGATATTCCTCAAAACTTTGAATAGGAATTTTACGACCACCTAATACAGCAGACTCCAAATGGCTAATTACTGCCAATGATTTCTGCAGTTCAGTCATGGACTCCGGCTGCATCAGATAGGATGTCGCCACAAAACGAACTACGGGGTCTTTTGCCCACGACGATACAGACACCCCAGCTAAAGCCGGGAATATCACTATCGTTAAAAGCAAAATAACTAGCAAAATAGACTTCACAATTTTAGAAAACTGCAACCACCTCGCCAATCTTAGATCCAGAATTCCTTAGCTGAATGCAAACTGTTGGACCCTAAGAATTTTAACACGCAAAAAACGGCACTATCGGCACGAATGGGACGGCGATGATGTAAAGAAAACTATATCCATTGAGATTGGATTAGGGACTTTCCTTTGAAGTTCAAATATGTAATTTAGTGAATCTAACTAAAACTCGTTGACCCTTGGCGAGGGTAAATTTAGTACATGTACCATGATTATCAATCTTGCTGAAATCCCCGAAGAGGGCCGAAATTACGAATACACAACTGAATCTGGCGAAGTAACCGACGCTTTAGTTGATCTTATTGGCGAAAATAAATACGTGACTCAGTTTTTTATTCGCCCACTTAACACGCGTGATTTTTCTTTGACTGGCACCCTCAAAACGAAATCTAAAGAGCTATGTTCGTACTGCGGTCAAAAAATCCAGTTCCCAGTGAATGTAAAATTCAATGAAATTCTAATACCGCCTCAGGAAATGACTCGCGACGGTCACTACGCAAAACCAAATCATTTTTCTGAAAACCAGACGGAAGGGCCCCAAAGTTTCGAGTATTCGGCCGGAATGAAACTTAATATCGGAGAATATTTACACGAGGCCATCGCTTTAGAAGTGCCTTACAACCCAGCACCAGAGGTTAACGCCAAGGGCGATTGCTCTGATTGTGGGCTAAATGTTCAAAATCTGCTTAAAACTTATGAAGAAAAGCCAACCGCTTTGGAAGAGACAAACCCATTTGCTGTTTTAAAAGGCTTAAAGATCACTCAGTAAGTTTTACGCACCTCGACCAAACTACAATATCAAAGATTGATTTTTTAATGAAATTAAGGAATTAATTCGTCTTTATTATTTTGACACGATAACTAAGAAGCTAAGATCTGTTATTTAAGGAGCTACCATGCCTACACCGAAGAAGAAAACCTCACGCTCACGCCGCGATATGAGACGTTCACACGATTCTCTAGAAATTCCAGCTATTGGTTTTGATAAAAAAATGGGAGAATTCCACGCTCCTCACCGCGCTTACAAATCAACTGACGGCGCGTTCTACTACCGCGGTAAAGAAATCATCCCTGCTAAAGTTAAGAAACAAGCTGAAGAAACTGCTGAGTAATTTCAGCAGATAAAGCGAGGCATCCATGGTTGGAGAGTTTAGATCCAAAGTAGCAGGAGTCGGCTCATACCTTCCTGAAAAAGTTCTTACTAATTTTGATTTAGAGAAAATGGTCGATACGAACAATGATTGGATCATTGAACGTACCGGCATCAAACACCGCCACATCGCTGCCGACGGCGTCGGTACCAGCGATTTGGCTTACGAAGCCACCCTTAAAGCTTTAAAAATGTCCGGCTTATCTGCGCACGATCTTGATATGATCATCGTCTGCACAGTAAGTCCTGATCAAGTCATGCCGTCTACAGCGTGTGTATTACAAAGCAAGCTAGGCTGCCGCAACATCATGGCGTTCGATTTATCGGCGGCATGTTCTGGCTTCATATACGGACTTTCCGTTGCCGATCAGTTTATCCGCACAGGAGTGTACAAAAATATCCTAGTTGTGGGCGGCGAAGTTCTTCATCCATTTGTTAACTATGAAGACCGCGAAACATGCATCCTGTTCGGTGATGGGGCTGGTGCATGGATCTTGTCACGCACTGAAAAAGAAAATCCTAATGTTATTATGAGCTCACACCTTCACGCAGACGGTAACTTAGGTGAGCTTTTCGTTCTTCCAGCAGGAGGATCAAAAATTCCATTCAGCCAGGATGTTCTTAACAACAAAACTCAATACGTACGCATGAAAGGTCGCGAGATCTTTAAAAATGCAGTTCGTACCATGACGGAATGCTGCCACGAAGCGCTTCGCGCAAACAACGTCAACCCGTCAGAAGTTGATTGGTTAGTTCCGCACCAAGCGAATTTACGCATTCTGGAAAGTGTCGCAAGTCACTTTGAATTCCCAACTGAAAAAGTGGTGGTTAGCTTACACGAAACAGGCAATACATCAGCAGCCAGCATTCCAGTTGCGTTTGATATGGCTTTGCAGGAAGGAAAAATTAAGCGTGGCCAGTTAATTCTATTAGCTGCTTTCGGCGCCGGCTTAACATCAGGCAGTTTACTACTTAGATTTTAATTTAACGGTTACGCAAATAACTCATTAGATTCTAAAAAAGGACTTTACGGTGGTTTTATTATTCCCAGGACAAGGAAGCCAGGCCCCAAAGATGGGCGCTTACCTTTTTGATAATTTTTCGACATTTAAGAACACATTGGCTGAAGCCTCTGAAGCGATCAGCCTAGATATAAAAAAATTAATATATGAAGGCACTGAGGCCGATTTAGCATTAACCGCCAATACGCAGCCAGCGTTATTGAGCGTTTCCGTTGGAACATTTCGTGTATTAAAAGAAAATGCGCAGTTAAAAATTGAAGCCGCTGCTGGACACTCGATTGGTGAATACGCAGCCCTTGTTACCGCAGGCGTGATGGACTTTTCGACGGCGATGAAAGCCGTTCGTCTTCGTGGTGAGGCCATGCAGTCCGCAGTTCCGGTTGGTGAAGGCGGCATGGTAGCGGTTCTTGGGTTAGAACCTGACCAAGTGACGTGGTTATGTGAATGGGCCGAAAAAGAATCTGGTTTCAAACCACTTTCCCCTGCTAATTTCAATAGTCCAGGACAAATCGTAATCAGCGGTTCAATGAAATGCATAGATTGGTTGAAAACAAACTTCAAAGCAGAATTAATTCCGGGTTCACCTAAACGCGCGAAACTAATTCCTTTAAATGTATCGGCGCCATTTCACTGCGCGATGATGAAACCAGCACAAGAAAAAATGGATCAGTTCCTAAATGGAGTTACGTTCAATAAACCGCAGTTTCCGATTATTCAGAATTTCACCGCGGGTCTTGTAGAAAACCCAACCGAATTAAAACAAAACTTAATTCACCAGGTTTCAGCACCCGTACTTTGGACCCAAACAATGAAGCTAATGGAAACAAAAAGTTGGATGACAGGTATTGAGTGCGGACATGGTTCGGTAATCAAGGGCTTATTCAAAAAAATGGACAATCCAAATTTCAAAATTCTAAGTTCGCAAACTCAAGAAGACTTAGACTTAATTAAAACTCAAAACTAAGGACGTACCTATGTTGTCTGGTAAAAAAATTCTAGTTACTGGTGGTAGCCGCGGTATCGGTGCCGAAATTGTAAAATCATTAGCGGAAGCTGGTGCCCAAGTCGCATTCACGTATAGTTCAAACCAAGCATCGGCGCAGAAGATATTAGAAACACTTCCTGGCCAAGGTCACCGCATTTTAGCGATGAACGTGGCTGACGAAGCCTCGGTTAACAGTGCTCTAGAAACATTAATGGCAGATTGGAAAGAGTTCGACGGTCTTGTTAATAATGCCGGCATCACTAAAGACGGTTTGTTAATGCGTATGAAATCTGAAGATTTCGATTCCGTGATCAATACAAACCTAAAAGGCACGTTCTACTTAACGAAAGCCATTACGAAACTTATGATGAAAGCGCGCAAAGGCTCTGTTGTTCAGATAACTAGTGTTATTGGACAAACTGGAAATGCAGGCCAAGCCAATTACGCCGCTTCAAAAGCGGCCGTTGTTGCATTTTCAAAATCAGTCGCTTTAGAGTTAGGCTCACGCGGTGTTCGCGTTAACTGCGTGGCACCCGGCTTTATCGAAACAGATATGACGGAAGTGCTCTCGGATGATGTGAAACAGAAGATTATGGACAAGATCCCTTTACAACGCATGGGAACGTCTAAAGACGTAGCTGACGCTGTAAAATTTCTACTGAGTGACCAAAGTGCTTACATTACAGGCCATACTTTAAGCGTAAATGGCGGAATGTTTATGGAGTAAAAACTTAGGCGTTTTTTTTTGCTTGCTCTACTGCCTAAATCGTTTATTTTGATTACGTTTATAAAATTAATAGAGTAACCAATTTTTCTAAAAGAAAGGAATTTACTATGGATTTACAAAAGGAGTCTAACATGTCACTAAGTCCAAAAATTAAAGATATCATCGTTGAGCAATTGAGCGTTGATCCTGAGAAAGTTAAACCAGAAGCTTCATTCATCGATGATTTAGGTGCAGACAGCTTGGACATCGTTGAACTTGTTATGGCTATGGAAGAAGAATTCGACATCGAAATCCCTGATGAAGATGCTGAAAAATTAAAAACAGTTCAAGACGTTACAAAATACTTAGAGACTAAAGGCAAAATCTAATTTTATGCCTACCAATTTCGAGAGACCGTCACAGCCACAACGTCGAGTTGTGGTGACTGGGATTGGGCTTGTAAGCCCGCTAGGAAACACCCTAGAAGAGTCATGGAAAGCGTTATTGAAAGGTCAAAGCGGTATCACTCAAATTACAAAATTTGATGCCACTGCTTTTTCAACTAAAATAGCTGGCGAAGTAAAAGGGTTTAATCCCGATCTTTACATCGAGAAAAAAGAGCAAAAGAAAATGGATACATTCATCCATTATTCTATGGCCTGTTCTAAAATGGCTCTCGAAATGGCTAATATAAAATTAACCGAAGAACAGCTCCTGAACACAGGAGCGTTCATTGGTGTCGGCATCGGAGGACTTCCGATGATCGAAGAACAATTAGAAAAATTAAGAACCCGCGGCCCGAACCGCATTTCTCCGTTCTTTATTCCTGGCGTAATCACAAACTTGGCAGCCGGACAAGTATCTATAGAACATGGACTCAAAGGTCCTAATTTCGCTATCACTAGCGCGTGCGCGACTGGTGTTCACTCTATCGGTGAAGCATTCAATTATATTCGCTTCGGTCGAGCTGATTACATGTTAGCTGGCGGCGTAGAGGCAACAGTATGTCCTTCAGCTATCGGTGGTTTCTCGTCCATGAGAGCCATGTCGGAACGCAACGATGCTCCCGAAAAAGCGTCTCGTCCATTTGATAAAGACCGTGATGGCTTCGTCCTAGGTGAAGGCGGCGCTGTATTTTTCCTTGAAACATTAGAAAGCGCAACAAAACGTGGCGCGAATATTTTAGCCGAAGTATCTGGTTATGGCGCTTCTTCGGATGCGTACCACTTCACTAGCCCGGCTCCTGAAGGCGAAGGCGGTCGTCGTGCGATGGCCGGAGCCATTAAAGACGCGGGTCTCAAACCGGAAGACATCAAGCACATCAACGCTCACGCTACATCAACTCCCATCGGTGACGGCTTAGAAACGAAAGCGATGAAAAACTTGTTTGGCGATCACGCAAAGAACCTTTGGGTGTCTGGCACTAAGTCCATGACTGGCCATTTACTGGGTGCTGCGGGTGCGATTGAAAGCGCTTGGACTATTTTAGCTCTTCGCGATCAAATCGTTCCACCAACAATCAACTTAGAAAATCCAAGCGAAGATTGTGACTTAGACTATGTTCCTAACCAAGCACGTGATGGAAAAATCCAGCACGCTTTAAACAACAGCTTTGGCTTCGGCGGCACAAACGGCTCAATCATCTTTTCAAAATTAGAGTAAACTATGAACGTATACATTGGTTCAGATCACGGTGGCTTCGACTTAAAACAACAGCTACTGGGATCTTTACCCACGTTAGGCCCATCGTTTAATTTTAAAGACTTAGGTTGCTATACCAGTGAATCGGTTAACTATCCGGACTTAGCTAAGCTAGTATGCGAAAGTGTCTTAGATGATTATAAAAAAATCCCCGATGTAATCGCCAGCGAAGATGCTCACACTTACAAATCATTAGGCCTTTTGTTCTGCGGATCTGGTCAAGGCATGGCCATGAAAGCTAACAAATATCCACAAATCCGCGCGGCCCTGTGCTGGAACCCTGAAATAGCGACTCTAGCCAGGGAACATAACAATGCGAATATTTTATGTTTGCCCGGTCGTTACATCAATTCCCCTGTTGCGCTAGAAATGGTAAAGATATTTCTAACGACACCATTTGGAAAAGGTCGTCACTCGATTCGCGTAGAAAAAATCTAGCGAACACAAATTAAAATACACTGGGAGGCCGCTATGTTGAATACGTCACTGAAACAAACAGATGAAGCGATTTTTAATTTGATTGGAAAAGAATCTGTTCGTCAGCAAGAAGGCCTAGAAATGATCGCTTCGGAAAACTACACATCCTCTGCGGTGATGGAAGCTCAAGGATCAATCCTTACAAACAAATATGCGGAAGGCTATCCGAATAAACGCTACTACGGTGGCTGTGAGTTCGTTGATGGGATCGAACAACTTGCAATTGATCGCGCAAAACAATTATTCAATGCTTCGTATGTTAACGTACAACCTCATGCAGGCTCACAAGCCAACATGGCCGTATACTTAGCGGCGCTTAAGGCGGGCGACACTATTTTAGGAATGGATTTATCGCATGGTGGGCATTTAACTCATGGAAGCCCGGTTAACTTTTCAGGATTACTATTCAATGCAACGTCTTACAAGCTGGACCCAAACACAGGTGTTCTAAATTACGACGAGATTGCAAAATCTGCGAAAGAACACAAACCGAAAATGATCATCGCTGGCTACAGCGCCTATCCTCGCTTTTTAGATTTCGCAAAATTCAAAGAGATCGCAGATTCAGTGGGCGCGGTATTGCTTGTAGACATGGCTCATTTTGCGGGCCTTGTAGCATCAGGCCATCATCCGTCTCCTATGCCTTACGCAGACTACGTGACAACAACAACACACAAAACTCTACGTGGTCCTCGCGGCGGCATGATCCTCACAAACAGTGAAGAGAAAGCAAAATCTATGAATTCCCGAATTTTCCCGGGCATCCAAGGTGGCCCACTCGAACACGTGATCGCTGGTAAAGCCGTGTGTTTCGGAGAGGCGCTAAAACCAGAATTCAAATCTTACATTGGTAACGTTTTAGAAAACGCAAAAACATTAGCCGAAGAATTAAAACGCAACGGATTTAAATTAGTTACAGGTGGGACTGAAAACCACTTATTACTATTAGACCTTAGCGAGTCAACGGTCACTGGCAAAGCGGCCGAAATCGCTCTCGATGAAGCCGGAATCACCGTTAACAAAAACACAGTTCCAAACGAAAAGCGTTCCCCATTCGTCACATCAGGCATCCGCATCGGAACACCAGCCCTTACAACGCGTGGAATGAAGGCCGCAGAAATGAAAACGATTGCCGGCTGGATCACCACAATTCTAAACAACGTAGAAGACAAAGCCACAAAAGAAAAAGTCCACAGCGAGGTAAAAGAACTCTGCAAACAATTCCCCTTACCGTACTAATCCCAACGCCCGATAAGGTACCGGCTCGCAAAAGGCCGATTCAAATTTAATGTTTTTTAATTCTGTCGGATTATTAGTCTGTTTTAACAAAAACTGGACTTTTTGCCTATTTAATCAAGACTTTAGGTGATTTTATTATTTACCGATGGACGAAAGTGGTTATAATGGGAGGATACGCATGAATAAAAAATCTTTACTTATTGTTACAATTCTATCAGTCCTGCCGCTAACGAGCCTTATGTCATCGTGCTCAACTTCGCCGACGTCCGTTAGCCGCGAAATCGGTTCTGTTCAACCAGTTGTGCTAGAATCAAAAAACTCTAAAATTTCTGACGAGTTATCACGCACCCCTCAATCAATGGCTCAAAGAAAGTACTTTGATTGGCCAATCGATGAGGCTCGCTTAACACGCGCCTACAGCGCCGATCCCGTTAAACACCCTAAACGTCGACTAAAGAAGCGTTCTCACTGGGGAATTGATCTAGCTTCAAACAAAGGCACTCCCATATATTCAAGCCATCACGGAACCGTAGTTTACTCAGGTCGTGACTTTAAAGGTTATGGCAAAATGCTATTAGTTGAGGGTGAAAACGGTTGGGCTACAATCTATGCCCACCTAGATAAAATCTTAGTAAAAGAAGGCCAAAAGTTACGTCAAGGTGATTTACTAGGTTTAATGGGCAAAACCGGACGCGTTACCGGCGTTCACCTACACTTTGAAATCCGTCAGAACAAAGACGCGTACGACCCTCTTTTATTCTTACCGAATGGCGAGAAAATCGCCTCAAAACTATCAGCTAAAAATTAGTTCTAGAAAAAATTAATATTGGCTACGAGGGACAGATTTGTTTTATCAAGTCGGATATCCCTCCATACCCATTGCAGATTTGGATACAAATACAGATCACGGTTGATCGTGATCCCAACACCCAAAGACTGAGTCGCCTCATCCCACACGTAATTATTAAAATTCTGGCGGTTTGAATAGAAGCCCGCACCTCGATAAACCGTTCTAAACGAATAAACAGAATTAAACTCGTACTCGGTAAATGGGTACACCCCAGCTGTGTTTAAAGTTTCTTGCGAATTATTTTCGTTAAATTCCTTGTAGATTTCGTGGCTAAACAAAAACACCACACCACCCTGCCAACCAGAATCACCGAAGTTATACAAATAGGTGTAATAAAAACTGAGTTCGTAATCGATATCAATAGCTTCCACTAATTCCTTAGACGTGTACTTAACGACTGAGAATGACCAAACATGCTGACTAGACGATAAACCAAACAAATTTGAAAATGCTGCGTACGGATTTTCAATTTGAACTCCCTGCGAACTAAAACCAGGCGTTGTAACACCTATTCCAGTTCCTAAATTAACATGGTTATTTTCGTTAAATCGATACTTTGCAGAAACATTGCCAGTTAACTTCGTATTACGCTCGAATATAGGACCTGGAGAAAGCTTTGGTCGCGTGGGACCAAAGGGTTTATAAACAGAACCGCCGCTATAGCTAAAATCTGTTTGTATAGAAAGCGGGGATTTCGAACCTGTGGAAGCTCTCAACCTTGAGTTTTTAATTTCATCATCAATATCTGTGGACTCTGTAGACGACGCATCGGTTAACGTAGTCGTGTTTTTTTCAGCCCCACTTGCTTCAGCCCATCCAACAACAGAGAAAAGAAAAATAAGAGCGATACTAAGTAGGTGCAACATCTACTGTGAGATATACATTTCGATGCAAACTTAGTAAATTACGTAAAACTCATAAAGTAAAAATTATCCAAATTTCTTAGAAATCTTTATCAATTTTACCCACGCGGAAAGTCTGGCTTTAAATTTATTCTCTTTTTAACAACCTCGAGTTGATTGTACTCTTAGTTTATGAGTCAAATAGCCCTCATTTTGTCAGGCGGTGGCGCTCGTGGCGCCTACCAAGCTGGAGTTGCCCAAGGTATCTACGAAGTCTTAAAATCGGCCGGTTTACCTATGAAGATAGATCACTTTTCCGGAGTCAGCGCGGGCGCTATCAACGCCGCCCACCTCGCTAGCCAATGGAACGATCAAGAACATGCTATCAAAACCCTAGTTGACCTTTGGTCCCAGTTAAAAAGTTCAGATATTTACTACACGGATGCTATCAATTTAGGAAAGATTGGTCTTAAGTGGGTTAGCGAACTGTCTCTTGGGGGCGCTACCGGCACTGCGAACGAAGGAAGAGCTTTACTTGATACCGAACCTCTAAAAGCCTTCCTTAAGAAAAAGCTAGAAACTGATAAGATCGCGAGCAATTTAGACAAAGAGCTATTTCGCTCTCTAATTATTACCGCCGTTGACTACTATGATTCAACGGCTGTTTCTTTTATTCAAACGAAGAAAGACTTTAAGTCTTGGAAAAAACAACGTCGTACATCCGAAGAAGCCAAAATTACCGTGGACCACATACTTGGCTCAAGCGCAATACCCCTATTATTCCCCCCTAGGCCAATCGAAAATAGATTCTTTGGCGATGGTTGCGTCCGAAACTCCCACCCCTGCGCGCCCAGCATTTACTTGGGGGCACAAAAATTACTTGTAATTGGCGTAAAGAGTCGCGCCAGTAATTTTTATGAAAAAGATTCTCATGTTATGACTAAAGCTCCTTCCGTTGCCCGAGTCGTAAACCTTTTATTAAACGCCGTCCTTCTAGATAATGTTGAACATGATGTTGAACGTTTAATCCGAATGAACCAAATCGTTCATCAGGCCGATAACAGCCCAAATCTATCGTATAAAAAATTAGATTTCGTTTTCATTTCTCCATCTCGAGATATTGGAGCCCTAGCCTCTAAACATATGTCAAAAGTCCCAAGGATAATTCGATATCTGATTAAAGGTCTTGGCAGTCTAGATGATGCTAACGAACTCGTGAGTTACTTACTATTTGAGTCCCCGTTTTGTTCGGAGTTAATTGAAATGGGATTTCAAGATGCCCTTGATAATCGCGAAAAGATTATCGCGCTCTTCCGATCCTAATTTTTTAATTATATTTCAACTTGAATACCCACTTCAATTACTTGATTAGGTGGGATTTTAAAGAAGGCCGTAGGTCGTTGAGCATTTCTTGTCATGAACGCAAACAAACGCTCGCGCCAAAGCGGCATATTCGGCTCATTTGAAGGAAGAATCGTTTCCCGCCCTAGCACAAACGTCGTTTCGCTTATGTTAAAGTGAATATTATTTTGTCTTAAGGCTTCAAGAATGTGTTTCATTTTCGGGATTTCTAAAAATCCATAGTACACCAAAATACGATAGAAATTCGGAATGATTTCTTGAATTTCAACACGTGCACGCTTGGAAACAATCGGAATTTCTTTTGTCATGATCGTTAAAATAGCGACGCGTTCATGAAGCACCTTATTGTGTTTTAAATTATGAAGCAACGGAACCGGCACACCCCAAGGGTCTCCGGCCATATAGATCGCTGTACCGGAAATACGAATTGGCGGGGACTGAAGCAACTTCTGACAAAAATCTTCTACTGAAACACTGCGCTCTTTGAGCTTACGATACAAAATACGACGACCTTTTTGCCACGTTGTCATCAAAGTATAAATAACCGCACCCATCGCTAGGGATACCCAACCCCCATGAGAAATTTTCATCGCATTCGCGCTAAAGAACACAAGATCGATAAACAAAAATAATCCAAATACTGAAACACACTTAGTTAGCCCCCAACCCCAACGCTGTCTGGCAACTTCAAAAGCCAGAATCGCTGTACTTACCATTGTCCCCGTCACGGCAATCCCGTACGCGGCGGCCAGTTGACTTGAACTTTTAAACGTAATTACCAACCAAATAACACCTAAAAACAAAGCCCAATTCATGGATGGAATATATATCTGACCAATTTCCGAAGAGGATGTGTGAACTATCGTTACCCGTGGCCAAAAGCCTAATTGTATCGCCTGACGAGTAATAGAAAATACGCCTGTGATTAACGCCTGCGAGGCAATCACCGTCGACATCATCGACAATAAAACCATCGGAGCTAATCCCCATTTGGGAACTAATAAATAGAAAGGATTAGAAATCGCGCTTGGATCACTCAGCAACAAACCACCCTGTCCAAAGTAGTTCAAGATCAAGCCAGGAAACCCTACCAGAAACCATGAATAACGAATAGGGGTACGGCCAAAGTGCCCCATGTCCGCATACAGAGCCTCACCGCCTGTAACCACAAGAACTACTGATCCCATAACAAAAAATGCGTGGGCTCCATTACGAACGATGAAGTCGACCGCGTAGGTCGGACTCATAGCCCACAAAACTTCAGGGTTTAAACTAATTCCATAAACACCTAAAACACCCAGCATCAAAAACCAAATAAAAATGATCGGGCCAAACACAACTCCAATACGCCCAGTACCAAAACGCTGAACCATAAACAACATCGTAAGGATAAATATAGTTACCGGAATAACAAATGGCTTAAAACTCTTAGTGATATACTCAAGACCCTCTACGGCCGACAAAACAGATATCGCCGGAGTGATAACCCCGTCACCATACAACAAGGCCGCACCAAATATACCGAGGACAACGAGAACCGCTTTTCGTTTCGCGTTCGTCGCATCCGACAACGATCGAACAGCTAACGCCATTAAAGATAAGATCCCGCCTTCGCCTTTATTATCCGCGCGCAAAATCAGCATCACGTATTTAAAATTGATGATCAGCATGATCGTCCAAAAAATTAAGGACAACACACCCATGACATTATCGTAATTTAAAGGAAGACCGTGTTCGGCACTGAAACATTCTCGAAGCGCGTACAGCGGCGACGTTCCGATATCACCGAAAACGACACCCAAAGCGCCAAGCGCTAGAAAAAAAAGAGATGATGATTTAGACCCAGCTGAATTTACGTCCGACAATATATTCTCACTTCGATTCTTTGACTTGATCTTAACACTATTCCTAAGTTTTCAAAGTTTTATCCATAACGCACATCACATAACTTGAAACCGTTGGAATACATAATAGCGTATTTTTTGTACATAGAGGGGTCTATGCGTTTTGTTTTAGTTTTAACTTTAACTTTCTGGGGAATCTGCAGCGCTGTAGCGCAAAGTCTTCCATTTATAGATAGTCAGTTTCCGTGTTTCAAAGCTGACCTTGCACAGAAATACATTCGAGACTTTAAAATTAAAACTAACTCATTTGGTGGTATCGAACTTTGCAGCCCTACCAGTGACTTCAAGAAACTACTTAATGACTTAAGCATCATCGAACTCGGCCGATTCACGAATACTGGTCAATCAGGCTTTATTCGCGGCTTCGTCGCAAGCGATCAGTACTATAACTGGTCAAAAATGCAAATTCTGCGTATTCAGCGTGAACACGATAATCCACAGGCCATCGCAGTTAACGTTCGAGGTCAAGTTTCGATTCAGGACTATTATGGTCGCCTTTCCGTTCTTGGCCGAGTGGGCACCTTGTTACACGAAGCTCGGCATACAGTTTACCACCCCCATACCTTGTGTCTTAACGGCCCATACGCCGAATTGCCGGTTAACGGCTGTGATCCTGACTTTAATTCAGGCGGTGCTCATTCTGTTGAAATGGAATACTACGCGCGTGTGAGCGTTCAAGGCCAAAACTTTCACCCTATGTATAAAGCCATGGCACGCTTAAGCGCAATGGCTCGCGCCAATTTTGTTTTCAACAAATCGCCCCTTGGAAAACGGGATGGTCTACTCGTTCAAACAGCGAACGGTTCATTTTTGCTGCTCGACCAAACGCGCTGGATTCAACGTCCCGCAATTACTTACGGCCAACGTTCCGTTAGTGGACGCCTAAAGCGCACATCTTTTGGAGCTAGTCTTTTTACTGGCAATCAGGCTTACGCCATTGAACTCTATGAAAAATTTGATCCATTTGATGCTATTTTGGATTCCTTTTCTTACTACAAGACTTTGATTAACTTAAACGCACATCTTGCTGATTTTGAAGAGTTTGATATTGGAGCCAAACGAAATGTTGTTTTAATTACACCGAGTCAACAATTCGCTTCTTACAACTTCAAATTAGGAAAATGGAATCCGACTCAGCCGTTAGGTTTTAAGCCACTTCTAACAAGCCCGTATCTTGCTGATGGCAAACAAGGGTATTTCTTGGTGGATTCGAATGCCGTGATTTTCGCATTTGATGCTACAAAGAACTCATTTGTTAAAACATCCTTAAATTGGGACCTAAAAGCCCAATCCATTGCTAAGGCCAATGGACAAATATATTCGCTTAGAATTGATAAAAAGATATTTTATTTAAATGGTAACCAGTGGACAGAATTGGCTTTGCCTCACAACACAATAGCGGAACAGATTTCATCGGTTCCACTATATAACGCTTTTAATATATTAGAATAACTATGGAATTACTTAAGAAAAAAACATTTTGGTACGTACTTATAACTTTACTCGTATTCTGCACAGATATTTGGGTTTACTTATATTTAAAAAATACTCCCGGAGTATTAGCCGTTCCTACAAGCTCGCTTCCTGAACCGACCTCTAACAAAGACGTCGCATCCTTAACGAATCAAATTCAAAATCTACCGGCCATCGCACACACTCCTGCGGAAGAACTTAAAGCCATAAAGACTCAAGCCGAAAAACTATCTGAAACCGAAATTCAGCGATTAGCCAGTGATGCTGTCAATCCGCAAGCTAACCAGGACCAACGCTTTAAATCTGTTTACCTTCTTGCTCATAATGGAAACGCTTCGCTCATTCTTAAAGAAATTATAAAAACTCCTATTCCCGAGAATATTAATGAACGCGATCGCGACTTCGAACACATTTTGCGCGCACAAGCAATCGAAGGCATTGAAAATGGTTTCGAGAAAAACATATCACGCCAAGTTTTGCACGACTTAATGCAAACTACAGACAATGCCTTTCTTCTAGATCGCTTGAGCAGAGCCAAAAACAGCCTAGAAGGCATGAGTGACTCTTCAGAAGTCCAGGATAATAAAGAGCTAGAGAAAATAATAGAAAACTAAACGTCGTCGATTATAATTTTCTATATGAAAAGATGGTTTGTTCAAGTAGGCACTAAAATTCACGGCCCACTATCTGCTGAAGACGTTGAAAAATGGCATGAAAAACACAAAGAGTGTCTGGTTTGGGGAAAAGGCATGTCAGAGTGGGTGTCCCACTTTGAGTGGAAATTATCCCAAGATGAAACGGCGGCTAAAGAAAATCGTATAACACTTTGGCAATATCGCAAAGACGACAAAGAGTCTAAAATATTGAAAATCGACGAACTTATTTCTGAACTTCGCGGTCTACCTTCATATGATAATATTTACGTTAAGTCTGATGCGGACCCCAGGTGGCAGATCTTGTTTACATCTTCCGATGTAACAGAAAAGCTGGGAATAACCCGCAGGACCCAACTTCGTGTTCCGATTTTTGGTTTTTTCGAAGGTCACAACTTAGCCACAGACGAAGATTTTCGCTGCAAACTGCTGACTCTTTCTGAAGGTGGCTGCGGTTTTACAGAAGCTCTGGGTTTAAAAATTGGACATTCAATTCGTGGTCAAATCATTAGTCCGAATCTAAACCAAACACTGATGATTTTAGGGGACGTCGTGTACGCCGGCTCCAGTGGCGACCTGGGCGTCAGATTTAGCCAGTTAACTCCTGAAGGCAAAGCTCTTGTTTTAGATTATATCACTAAATTCAAAGACGCTGAGGCGTACTAACGATCTCTGAACACCAAAGATGCGTTACGCTTCCCCATATACCCGTCCCGTTTTACAAACTGAGCATCACTAGCTGCTGCTAATCGTTTAAGCGCTCCTGTGCACGCGTATGTCGAAAAGACAAAACTCTGACTCAACCGGGCTCTAAATAAATCACTTAAAAAACGTTCGGACCACAAATAATCGTTAATCTTGGACGAAAATGCATCATAGAAAACAACATCATAGATGTCCGTAAAGTCAGAAATTGAAGCGACGGGACCCTCTTGAATCCATTGTTTACGATTCAGCAGCCATTTCATTTTTTCCTTTACTGCCGTTTTACTAACACACCCACCGAAGTTCACCATCGCGCGCTCGATTCCAAAATATACGTCGTCAAAAATACTTCCCGAATCCACCTTCGACGTGAGCCAGTTGTTGAAAAGATTATACAAGGATAAATCTTTCTCCTTAGAAAAAAGGCACAATCGATCCAAACTCCAGTTGTTTTTCAGAAAGAAAATCACAGTTAATATCTCGTTATAACCGAGACCGAATCCAAATGATAAAATATGCAATGACACAGACTCAGGCTTTTGATTAATTAAAGAACCGTAACGAACCATGGCTTCATAGTACACGTATACCGACTCGGCGGCAGCTCCCCTTCGATTATGCATACTTTCTTTATGCAAAATTCGTAAGGTCGGTGATTGATCGCCCGTAAGTTCTATTTCGTAATCGTGAGCAATTAAAATGCCGGTTTCAATGTAATCCATTTCGATCAAATCCATTTATATAAGATTTCCAATCCTTTGACTTGATCTTGACCATGCAACTTTTGAGGGGTTACAAAGTCCCATGGAAAAAGGCTGGAACGGCTTACCCTATTACTCTATTTCAGACAGATATAAAAGCGTATTTGGCGCCAAGGTATACAAAATTCCGGTGGCCGTAGTCGATGATTGCCCAAACCGCTTGGGCCTTAAAGGAATGCAAACGTGCTCGTTCTGCGATGTTTGGGGATCTGCCGCCCGAAGTGAAGCGTTCGAGCTACCGCTAGTGGAACAGATTAATAAATACCGTGACCATATAAGAAACAAATTCAAAGCCGAGAAATTCTTGGTTTACTTTCAGGCCTACACAAATTCTTTTGCGAAAATTAACGATTTAGAAAAGAACTTTAAAGATGCCCTATTATGCGGGCAGGATATTGCTGGTTTCGTAATCGGCACCCGTCCCGATTGCCTGTCGATGTCATTGTTTAAGCTGTGGCAGCATTATCATGAGCAAACGTATGTATCGGTTGAACTCGGCATCCAGAGTTTTTACGAAGACGATTTGGAATTTTTCCGTCGCGGTCACAAGGCATCGGAGTCCTTGCACGCAATCAAACGAATCAAGGAACTCACTTCAGTTGATTTAGGTATCCATCTAATTTTTGGTAGTCCTTACGAAACTGATGAGCGCATTAAAGAGTCAGCCTTAATCTGCAATGAATTACCTATTACCAATGTAAAATTACACAACCTTCATGTTCTAAAAAATACAGCTCTTGAGGTTCTCTATAATAAAGGGGAATTCACGCCAATTTCTTTAGACTTATACGCTCATCGTGTTCAGATTTTCTTAGAGAACTTGCGCCCTGATATCGCTATTCATAGGCTGAGTGCATTTTCATCTCGCTATGATGAGTTGATTGCTCCGGCGTGGACCAATAATAAAATGGGGACGCACCAAGCGATTATCGATCATTTACGAAGGGAATCCTCGTATCAGAGCCGTTTTTACCAACCAAAAACAGATTCTGAAATCCTAAAAATCAAAGATCTCGCAATTCAAGGCTTGCCAAAAACTAGCCCTGAGTCCAGCTTAAATTTGCTTTAAGATCGAGCAAACCCACCTCTGACGCGGCTTTAACGCGACTTTTGTCAAAATAAAATCTTCTAAGTGCTTAATTGATCGTCAGCATTAAAGTATTTTTCGCAAAAAAATTAAATACGCTTGACGAAAACCAGCACAACTACCACGATTGAATAGAACGCAACTGGTAGTGCTTGAGTCTGAAAAGTTCACTAGATATAGTGATCATAGATAGGACGCAAACCGTTAATTACTACCGGTAGTTTCCACCGAAAGGTGAATTTCAATAAAAAAATGACATCAAAAGTTCAAACTAGACTTTGGATGTAAGAAAGTAAAATACTACAAACCTTTCTTCAAAAGGCGAAACTGATTTCGTCTTAGGGGATGCTTTGCTCAAAGGACTGAAAACGAGGGGAAATATGCTTCTGAACGAGAACCAACCAAACACAAACTTATCATTTAACTTAACAGACGATGCGAATGCATCCGGTTACGACGTAGCTCCACATATTATGAGAGTTAAAAAACGTGACGGCAGTTTAGAACCTGTAGATGTCACTAAAATCGTAGAACGCGTAAGCCGTCTATGCCAAGGTCTTTCACAAGTAGACCCTCTACGAGTAGCAACTAAAGCTATCAGCGGCCTCTACGATGGCGCCGCTACAAAAGAACTAGATAACCTATGTATTTCTACGGCTTCATTGTTAATCGGTGAAGAGCCTGAGTACTCTCGCCTAGCGGCTCGCCTTTTGTCTACTTATGTAGACGAAGAAGTTCGCTCTCAAAAGATTAAGACATTCGCTGATTCTATTTCATTTGGTTTCCAAAATGGTCTTTTGAACGAGACTCTTTACAAATTTGTAATGACTCACAAAACATCTCTATCAGCTGCGATCGAGCCATTCAGAACCGATCGTTTTGAATACTTTGGTTTAAGAACTGTTTATGATCGTTATTTGCTAAAAAACCCACAAACTCGTCAGGTATTCGAAACTCCGCAATACTTCTTTATGCGCGTTGCGTGCGGACTTGCGACGACTATTGATGAAGCTATCGAATTTTATCGTTTAATCTCATCCCTAGAATACATGGCATCGACCCCTACCCTTTTTAATAGCGGGACACTACGTCCGCAAATGAGCTCTTGTTACTTATTGGACTCTCCAGATGATGATTTAAAATCGATCTACCAAAAGTACACGGATATCGCCCTTCTTTCTAAATTTGCGGGCGGTATCGGCGTAGCTTACCATCGCGTAAGATCACGCGGTAGTTTAATCAAAGGAACAAATGGCCATTCAAATGGTATTATTCCTTGGTTAAAAACTTTGGACAGCTCAGTGGCGGCTGTTAACCAAGGCGGTAAACGCAAAGGTGCGGCGTGCATCTATCTAGAGACATGGCACGCAGATATCGAAGAGTTTCTTGAACTTCGCGATAACACAGGTGATGAAGCCAAACGCGCACACAATTTAAATTTGGCGAATTGGGTTCCAGATTTATTCATGAAACGTTTAGAAGCAGATGCTATGTGGTCTTTATTTGATCCAAACAAAGTTCCTCATTTAGTAGACCTTTTCGGTGAAGATTTTGAAAAAGCGTACACGGAAGCTGAAGAAAAGAAAATGTTCGTTAAGCAAGTAAAAGCGCGTGATTTATACTCTCGCATGATGAAAACGCTAGCGCAAACCGGTAACGGCTGGATGACATGGAAAGATGCTTCAAACATGAAGTCTAACCAAACAGGCCAGCCTCAAAACGTGATTCACTTATCTAATCTCTGCACTGAAATCCTTGAAGTGACTTCAAACAAAGAAACTGCAGTTTGTAACTTAGGCTCTGTAAACTTAGGTCGCCACGTTGTAAATGGCGAGTTTGACTTTGACAAATTAGCACGCACAGTGCGCGCAGCGGTTAAGTACCTTGATCGTGTTGTCGATATCAATTTCTACCCTATTGAAACAGCGGGTTTCTCTAATAACAAATGGAGACCAGTAGGTTTAGGTTTAATGGGCCTACAAGACGTATTCTTCCAATTACAATTGCCATTTGATTCTGATGAAGCCCGTGAACTTTCGACTCGGATTCAAGAAGTGATCTACTACAATGCTCTTGTGGTAAGCTCTGAATTAGCTGAGAAAAATGGCCCACACGAAAACTACCAAGAAACACGCGCAGCTAAAGGCGATCTACAATTTGACCTTTGGGGCGTCAAACCATCAATGACTCAGAAATGGGCGGAATTAAAAGAGCGCATTAAAAAGACGGGTTTAAGAAACTCTCTATTGATTGCGATCGCACCAACGGCAACTATCGCTTCAATCGTAGGCTGCTATGAAGCGACTGAACCGCAAGTTTCTAACTTATTCAAACGTGAGACGTTATCTGGCGAGTTCTTACAAATTAACAAGTACCTAGTCACTGAGCTTAAAAACTTAGGTCTATGGAATGATGATTTACGTAATGAAATTAAAATGCACGAAGGTTCCATTGCGAACATCGTTGAAATCCCAGAATCACTAAAGAAAGTCTACCGCACAGTTTGGGAATTACCAATGAAAGCGTTGATTGATTTAGCGGCGGATCGCGGACCTTACATCGACCAATCTCAAAGTTTGAACTTGTTTAGTGAAAGCCCAACGATCGGTAAACTTTCAAGCATGTATATGTACGCTTGGAAACGTGGCGTGAAGACGACGTATTACTTACGCTCTCGTCCAGCAACATCAATTGCAAAAACAACGGTTAGAAAATCCAGCGTTACTACAGATGCTGGCGCTCAAGCAGCAAACGCCATGTTGGCTGCCGAAACGGCGTCAGCAGAAGCTCCGAAAAAGACTTACACTGATGAAGAAATGATTACATGTAGTTTAGAAAACCCAGAAGCGTGCGAAGCGTGCCAATAAAAAGGAGTTTATTATGATATTGGATCCAGGATTCGACTTAACACTAAGACCGATGAAATATCCTGTCTTCTTTGAAATGTACAAAAATGCAATTAAGAACACATGGACCGTTGATGAAGTCGATTTTTCAACTGACCTAGTGGATTTGCATTCAAAATTAACAGCCAGTGAAAAACACTTGATTCATCGACTAGTGGCTTTCTTTGCAACAGGCGATTCTATCGTGGGTAATAATTTGGTGTTAAACCTGTACAAACATGTAAACTCTCCGGAAGCGCGTCTATACCTTAGCCGCCAACTCTATGAAGAGTCACTACACGTACAGTTCTACTTAACTCTTTTAGATAATTATATTCCAGACCACAAAGAACGTGAAATGGCGTTTGCAGCGGTCCACAATATCCCATCTATAAAAAAGAAGGCAGAGTTCTGTTTTAAATGGATGGATTCGATCCAAAAACTAGACAAAATTTCAACTAGAGAAGATCAACGTAAGTTTTTAATGAACCTAGCGTGCTTCTCGTCTTGTATCGAAGGTTTGTTCTTCTTTGCGGCGTTTGCCTACGTTTACTTCCTGCGGTCTAAAGGTTTATTAGCGGGTTTAGCCTCGGGAACTAACTGGGTGTTCCGTGATGAAAGTATGCACATTCAATTTGCAAACGAAGTTATCTTAACGGCTCGCAAAGAAGACCCTAGCTTGTTCAATGATCAAATGAACGAAATGGTTGTTCAAATGATCGAAGAAGCGATCGAATGCGAAATGACATTTGCTGAAGACATCTTAAGTCATGGTATCGCTGGGCTTTCGTTAAAAGATATGCGTCAATACCTTGAGTTCGTAGCGGATCAACGTTTAGAAGCGTTACATATCCAGCCACGTTTCAACACTAAAAATCCATTCCCATTTATGGAACTTCAAGACATGCAGGAACTAGCAAACTTCTTTGAGCGTCGGGTATCGGCGTACCAAATTGGCGTATCTGGTCAGGTGTCATTCGACGAGACCTTCTAAGATTGGGTTTATTATCAAAAATTAACTCAGCCAAAGTATATGAATATTTACTTTGGCTGTCTTTTTTAGTTATCACGTTCTTTATTGGTTTTTTCCATGGCAGTTCACCGGAAAAGCAAATTAACTTCTATTATCAAGATATAAAAAAAATTGATGTATTAGTTCATGAAGACGGGATCTTGCGACCATCCGTTATTAAATACATAGAAAAAGAAACTCACACTCAAATAAATCTAGTTGTTCGTAAGTCCTACAAAGACTTCCGCACTGAAATTATCGTAAATAGAAATCTGCACTTAATTTTAAACCCAGAAGCTTTTATTGAACCCTTATTTAATGACAATCGTATTAAAAACATCGAACCACTTGCGGGTTTAATCGCGAAACACATCCACTCTGATTTTCAACCATCTAAATTTGAAAACCAAATATACTCGGTTCCGATTTCTTGGTTTGTAAATGTGTTCTTAAAAAAAGATACTACTGCCGCGGTAAAAAATGCCAAAGCGGCCTACTTGGATTACTTGTATTTACTGAATCAAAAAAAACGAAATCACTATTTTCAATTTACCAAAAACTTTGAACTTGTAAAAAACTGGACACATAACATTGGCAGCACGGATGCGTTTGAAACCACATTGCAATTGGCGACACTGAAAAAAAAGCCATATGAGATCGACACGAATTCAAGCTTTTTAATTACTTATTCTCTGAGCATTCCCAACGCCACCCCCGATCGTAGGCTGTCTATGGATCTTCTAAAACTCATTCTTCTGTCTAAAGACTTACAAGGCTTACTGGTGGAAAACAATCTGGGGCAGACATTTTTAGAGCCAAAAACTCAATATTCCGTAGCACATTTTATTGCGCCCGAATCCATACGAAACTTAAATTTAAAGAATTTTAAAAACGCTAACAAATCGTTCGATGAACCCATGTGGAGCAACCAACTCATTATTGGACACTAGTATCGCAGGCTTCAGATCGAATTAAATTCATTGAGATTTTTCCGTCAGAAATAGATACCGAGTTACCGTTGCTATCTTTTCCACGCAATGTGAAGTCTATTTGGTGCGCACCCGCTGCGCCCATAAAGTTATTGCACGCATTGATTGCAATAGCCCAGCGGCCTTTTTCACATTTAGCAACGCGATTAGAAGATGCTGTGATACCAATGATAGGCACAAAACCATCTGATAAAGTACGTTGAGAACCACCTTCAGCAATTACCACGATTGAAATTTCACTATCCGGAATATCTTTAAGGCGACACTTTCCACCAACTTCTAGGGTGTTGTCATATTTACCTAAAATCACGTCGGAATTATCGTCACGCTCAATTGATGGCTCGGCCGCCGGTGTATTACCTGAACAATTATCACCGGTACATTTTGTAGATTTAAAATCACCAAATGGTGAACCTGATTGGGTATTGCTACACGAAATTACGAGACTAGAAATAGCTATAATTACAATAATATGAAACTTCACTGGCCCCTCTGCTCCCAGTTTACTTAAAAACGCTATAAATTGTAATAGCTAATTGTTTTTTTTCTCGATAACGAATCTAACGGAATTAATAAGAGACTCAACCAGACCTTATTCTCAAGTTGAGACACTTTAGCCACTCTAAGGTCCTGAGTGTATTAAGATGCGAATTCCACTTCTAACATTTGCCAATTTCGAATCTCTTTTTCGATAATAGCCCGATCTTTTGAATCAATATCCTTTGAGGAAAGCAACTTCTTTAAATCGGTAATTTGCTCAATGGCTCGGTCTTGAAAATACTTTTTAGCCATACGGTTGAATTCATCAGATGTTCTGCGAGCCACACCATCGTCTTGCGCAAGATCATATTCTTTTTTAATCACATATAAGGAATATGAACTCACAGCGACTTGAGTTGTAACAATCACTCGAGCTATCAACGTCGGCGAGATCTTAGTAAACACGGTCTGAACGTGTTTCATTACATCACCCATCCAGGTATTTTTAAATTTACCAAGAACATTTGCTCCCGGTCCCGTTGTTTTTGAAGCTCGAAAAAGCTCTTTAAATCGAAAAACAGCAAACACCGCTGCAAATGTCACAAATTTAGCAGCCGCATCCACCGCGAAAAGCTGTGCAATAAACCGATGATGTTCGTTACCGGCAATGTCCGTTGCCATTGTCACGCCCGCACCGATAAAAGGAACACTCAGCACAAATTGACGAAATTCAGAAACAGTCTCCGCAGACTCAGAAGATGAAATTTTAAAGCATTTGTTAAGAGCAATCGGCAAAATTTCCTGATTTATGTAAGCCCTAAGCGTTGGTGAAATGAATCCCGCATTTACTTGCTTCGTGACAGCATTTGGGGTCAGCAAAAGCATTGAGAAATAGTCTCCTAAGCTTTTGCGGTACATATCCATAATCATAAGATGTTTGTAAGCTACAGGATCAAATGAGCATGGTTCAAAAACGTCTTTATAGCTTGGACGCCGCTCACGAACTAAGGTTTCAAAATTCATAAGCTTTGCTCGATAAATCACACTCTGCTTACTTGCGTCTCGCCACACTCGATATAAAATTCCGGCCTGTTTGATTCTAACGGTTGTCAGAATCTCACGAAATAGAGCAAGATCTTCGACATGAACAACTAACTCTTTGGGCTTCTTCGCGGCCGCGATATTTATAGCACTGGAACCCACCATCCACTTTCTTACGACACCACTCAGCTCGAGAGGAAACTTACCCGCTTGGCCCGCTGTCGATACTTTTTTGACTTCATCAACGACGCCACTGACTACTTTTTTCTTGAACAAGAATTGATCTATTAGAATCCCAGATACTGTTCCCAGTTGCACGATACCGGCTACGGCAAACCCTACATTCTCAACACCTCGGATTTTTTCCTTTGCGCGAATTTCTTCAATAAAATCATCTAATTTAGCAATCGATTCTAACAAAAATTCATCAGATACCTTAGCGTCTATTTCAGGAACAGTGACTTGTAAAGCGGAAGCCTGTGGCATGAATAACAACTGTGTAGCCAAAGCAAGGACCAACACAAACATAGTTTGAGCTTTAGACATCAGTTTTTGGAAAAATACCATGAGGCCTAACCATGCACTCTGTATTCCATAAAAATGACTATTAAATAAATTTTAAAGGATTCTAATTTCATGGCCACCCTTAAAAGTGGCCAAAATTGAGACAGTGAGTAACAATCAGACGTTTTTTTAAACGCCTTCAAGTTCCTCATCTGTAGCGATCAACGGCAGCTCTTCTTCGGCCTCTTCGAAATCTACAGTGACTTCCTCTTCGGAGATTTCTAAAGCGTCTGCTTCCACATCTTCATCTGCCGACATTTCAATTTCAGCATCAGACTCTGCGCCTGCCATCACCTCATCTGTAGCTACCTGAGCAACCGCCGCAGTAGCTGGTTTTTCATCGATTGACTTTTTACCCGCAGCTAAGGCTTCATCGTATCGCTTCAACCAGTTCAAATCACGGGTCGAAACGTGCTCGTTAACTTCCAACGCTTCACGAATATTTTGAGCTTTTTCAAACTCTTTCTTTTCTTTTTGACGTTGCTTTTCTTGCTCAAAGAAATCCGATGACGTTGTGATTTCATCAAGCTGTTCCGTAATCTTCATCAAATCTTCTTCACCATCTGAATACGCACCATCACCGATTTGTTGTGACATTGTATCAGAAATTGAGCTTAGCTTTGAGTTTTTACTTTCATCATCTTCGTTGATACCTTCAGGCAATAACTCATCGATTTGACTTAATGTTGGAAGTTCTTTCAGATTACGTAACCCAAAGATCTCTAAAAATTTTTTTGTAGTAATATATTGCATTGGTTTACCTGGAAGATCGCTCTTGCCAGCAAATGCAACAATACCTTTTTCCATCAACGCTCTTAATAAATGTCCTGATTCAACTCCACGGATTTCATCGATCTCATGCTTAATTAAAGGCTGCTTGTAGGCCACGATAGCCAAAACTTCTAGTGCCGGACCAGACAATTTAAATGGCTTCACTTTCAACGTACGACGCAAGAAATTCATATTATCTAGCTTTGTACGAAGCTGGTAGCCACCCTGAACTTCTTCGATGTAAACACCGCGATTACCACTAGCATAGGCAACAGACAATTTTTCAATCGTACGACGAATTTTATCTGTTTTCACATTAGTACCCTTAAAAATTATTTTTAGAGCATTTAATGTCACGGGTTTATCGGTTGCGAACAATACCGACTCTACAATAGATTCCAACTGTTCGTCTTCAACGAACTCTAGCTCTTCAATTTCAGCCGAATCGAAATCACCAAGTTCAGAATCATCAAGGTTTTCACCTTCAACGTTAGAGCCTGCTGATGCCGCGCCGTCATTTTCAGACGATTCGTCTTCTTCAAGTTTCATGGTTTCAGCATCTAAAATTTCAAATTCACTCTCGTCAAGAATGGGAGCCGCTTCTTCCTGGAACAACGCCTGGGCTTCGTCTGATTCTTCTGATTTGAACGCAGACTGTTCCGTATAGACTTCAGCAACAGTATGAGTTTCCTCGGACTGGAACTCAGTGATTTCTTCAACGGCCGCCACTTCAATCGCTTCGACCGGTGCTTCCATTTTTACTTCTACATCGTCTACATTTTTTGATTTCTTTTTCTTCGCCATTATATTTCCTTAAGTAATCTCAAAAATTTAAATTTGCGCTTCCGGTTCGCCGCCAGGTTTTGCTTCACTTGAAGCGATTTCAGCTTCTGCCAGAGGAATGTCGTCATTGCTGCCTGTGATTTCGTCTTCAATTACGGACTGCCCCGCCGTATCCACTGTTGTCCATGCACTGTCCGTAATTTCAACTGACTCTTCACCTAAATCTGCTTCAATAGATGTTTCGCTAAATGCTACGATTGGTTCTGTAGTTTCGATTTCCGCCAGGGGTTCAACAATTTCCCCAGCTAACTCGCGTTCCGCTTGCAGGATATCATCATCCGAAGCCATGTCTTCCAATGACAACTGCATGGATTCGTCCTCTTCTGCGCGATCTTCTGAATCCACAAGAACAAATTCTTCACCCTCATTGGTGCCTGTGATTTCCGCGGCAGCGTCGGCAGCCGCTTTTTCGAACAAGCTGTCGGCCTTACTATCAATTGATCCATATTCTTCAACCGCCGACACGACGTCTTTTTCGATTGGCTTTTTTAGATCAATCCACAAATCACCGTATGTTTCCGTTTGGTATAAACCGACGAAGCCTAATTTAGCTAATTCTAAAACGCTCAGGAACGTGATTAAAACTTGGCGCATGCGATTTTCAGTTTCACCGATGAGTTCGTTTAATGTTTTACGACTACCCATTGTTAACAGGTCTTTGATTTCTAAAATACGGCTTGCGATACTTTGCGCCTTTGCCGTTACTTGATGGATGCGTTTTTTTGCCGAACGCATGATCTGACGATACAAAGAAATCATTTGGAATAGGCCGTTTTCTTCCACTTCGATTTCTTCTGTTGGTTCATCAAGGTTTAAACGCACACCACGAGTCCACATATCACGTCCAACTAACGGGCGCTCGTATAACAATCGAGCCGCTTCTTGGTATTTTTGATATTCAAGAAGTTTTTGAACTAGTTCTTTGCGTGGATCTTCTGTTTCGATTATTTCGCCCTTCTCATCATACTGAGGAAGAAGCATTTTAGACTTGATTTGAATCAGCGTTGCGGCCATAGCTACGAATTCGCCCGCCATTTCCAAATCTAATTCTTTCATTAATTTTATGTAATCCAGATACTGAGTCGTGATTTCATTAATTTTAATATCAAAAATATCCATCTCGTCCTTACGGATAAGATACAATAATAAAGCTAAGGGACCTTCGAATTTGGAAAGCTGTACAACAACACTCATTCTACAACCATTTCATGTGGTGTCTTACTGTTTCAAGCGTTTTCTGCGCATAATGTCGCGCCTTTTCACAATTTTGTTTAATTTGTCGATTTAAATCATCAGGTTTGCTCATTAATTCGGCTTTTTTAGCACGAGGAATCTCTGTCTTTGCATTCATATTAAGCGCAAGACGAGCTTTGCAATCGCCGCACCCAATTCCCGCCGTAGTACATCCCGCCTTTACCCAACCAAGCTCCTCTGTACATGAATAGAGCTTATGAAAGGCATAAACCGAACACACCTCGGGATTACCCGGATCTTCACGTCGCGCGCGCTGTGGATCTGTCATCATCATATTGATTTTCTTCTTTAATGTTTTTTCGTCCTTTTCAGTCAACAAAATCGTATTGTTGTAGCTCTTAGACATTTTGCGACCATCTAGCCCCGGCAACGTCGGCGTTTCTGTTAATAATGGCTTACATTCGCGAAGTTTCCCTTTATATATATGATTGAACCGACGCACTATCTCGCGACTTAATTCTAAATGCGCAATTTGATCATGCCCTACGGGAACCAGCGCTCCATTATAAAGAGCGATATCCGCCGCTTGTAAAACTGGGTAAGCGAATCGACCCAAATTGTGCGTATCCGAAGCTTTGGCTTCTTCTTCCGCGTCTTTCCAAGTCGGCACCCGCTCTAGCCAGCCCATTGGTGTTAGATTTGCAAAAATCATAAACAACTCTAGGTGCTCAGGCACATGACTTTGAATAAACAACGTAGACTTTTCGGTATCAATTCCCCAAGCCAACATCTCTGCGTACATTTCACGCATTAACGGCAAAATCTCTTCGGACCGCTTGTATGCCGTCGTCAACCCATGCCAGTCCATAATACCGAAGAAACATTGATACTTATCCTGAAGATCTAACCAATTGTGGATCGCACCCCAATAGTTACCAATGTGGAGTTCGCCTGTTACCCGAACACCACTGACTACGTTAACCTTTTCAACTTTATTTGAAACTGATTCCGACATTTGTTCCTAATTCTATTTTTTGTATGAATGACTACGCGACACCAAAGACCATGACGGCGAGTTGAAGCAATCCTTGAGCTATCCAGCGAACCGGATAGGAAATGATCGCGCCCAATCCAGAGATAAAGATAAACAATAATATGAATCCGGAGATATGTTCATTTTGCTCGAGTTTATAATTTATGCTCGCCGGTAGGAAACGCGCTAACACCTTGCCGCCATCTAAAGGATGAAGCGGAATCATGTTAAATACCGCTAATGATGCATTTGTGATCAAAAAAGAAACAAATAGTTTTTTAACTATTTCCTGCATGTCCGGGGCTACGCGGGTGACAACTAACACATACAAAAAGGCAGCAATCAATGCCAACAAAAGATTTGAAAGGGGGCCTGCTAAGGCAATCCAAAACATATCATTCTTTACGTTTTTCAAGTTACGTGCGGAAACAGGAACGGGCTTTGCCCATCCAAAGAAAAACGACGGACCACCGCTAGAGATAGAAAAAATGGAAATCAATGGCAAAACTAATGTTCCGACAATATCCATATGAACCAAAGGGTTTAGCGTCAAACGACCCATCATTTCCGCTGTATTATCGCCTTTTAATTTAGCAACCCAACCATGCGCGTATTCATGAAAACACAGCGCGAATAAGAACGGAAAAAAAATCAAAAATATGTTCATTCCAAATTGCATTATATCCATAGACCCAAAGTTAGTGAAAACATTGTCGAAAGTCTATTTGAAATCGTGATTTTATAGCGATCCACAGCCGTGCGAGTCATGGTTGACTTGCTATTTTTTTGCGGTAGATTTTTTACTATTAATTTTTAAGGAGATTCCCATGAACGAGAACGCACGCCCAGCTATTACGACTCTATCTGAAGACGAAAAAGCTTTTAAAGAAGCCATTCGCAGTTTCGCCGAAAGCGAAATCAAACCGATAGTTAATAAAATGGATGAAGAATCTCAAATGCCAGAATCCCTAATCAAAAAACTTTTTGAAATGGGTCTAATGGGCATCGAAACTCCTGAAAAATACGGTGGAACAGGTTCAACATTTACGATGGCGTGCATGGCTGTTGAAGAATTAGGCCGCGTAGACGGCTCAGTTTCTGTGTTAGTTGACGTACAAAACACGCTGACTACGAATGCATTTCTTAAATGGGGCACCGAAGCGCAAAAAGAAAAATACTTAAGCAAAATGGCGACAGAATGGGTGGGCGCCTACGCACTCTCAGAAAGCTCAAGCGGTTCTGATGCCTTTGCTTTAAAATTAAAAGCAGAACAAAAAGGCGACAAGTTCATTTTGAATGGCACTAAACTATGGATCACAAATGCGGCGCACGCGAATGTATTCATCTGTTTTGCGAATACCGACTTCAGCAAAGGTTACAAAGGCATCACGGCATTCATAGTTGAAAAATCATTCCCGGGTTTCAAAGTCGGCAAAAAAGAAGACAAATTAGGCATCCGTGCCTCTTCAACCTGTGAACTATTATTTGAAAACTGCGAAGTACCAATGGCCAACGTTTTAGGTGAAGTCGGCAAAGGTTATAAAATCGCGATCGAAACATTAAATGAAGGTCGTATCGGTATCGGCGCACAAATGGTTGGCATCGCCCAAGGCGCGTATGAGGCGACTTTAAACTACATAAAAACACGTGAACAGTTCGGCAAAAAATTGAGCGACTTCCAAGGCGTTCAATTTCAATTGGCCGAAATGCGCGTTTCACTAGAAGCGGCTCGCTTGATGGTTTACAATGCGGCCCGTTTAAAGGATGCCGGTGAAGACTTTGTTGAGTCGGCGGCGATGGCCAAATTATATTCCTCTCGCGCAGCTGAAAAAATCTCGTCAATGGCGATCGATCTCTTCGGCGGCAACGGCTTTACCAAAGAATACCCTGTCGAAAAATTCTGGCGTGATGCTAAAATCGGTCAAATCTACGAAGGCACAAGCAACATGCAATTAAACACAATTGCTAAAATCGAGTTGTCTTAATTATCCGTTTAAATCGTTTTATTTTTTTTCTATTCGTAATGTTGGCGTTAGTTTTTGCGCCAACATTATCTTGGTCTGAAACACTACGTATCCCCTACCAAAACGAACTTACCGAAATCAATCCGCTGAATTTACGCACGCCTTCTGGTGCCTACATTCATCATGCTCTTTTTAGAAATTTATTATGGATCAATAACAAAAACGAATTAGTTCCAGATCTAGCTTCTAACTGCCAATGGAAAACATTGTTAAAACTTCGCTGCCAAATTAAGAAAGATTTAAAATGGAGCAATGGTGATCCTATTACGGCAAAAGACTTTCATCAAACTTACGAATTCATTCTAAATCCAAAGTCCGACTTCACTCGCAAAGAATCTCTGTTCAGTATTCGCAACGCTCGAAAATATGCTCAGGGATCAGCGAAGGCGTTTTCTGATGTCAGTATCAAAGCGATCAATGACCATACCCTTGAATTTGAACTAGAAACGAAAGACCCAGAATTTGAATACAAACTAGCCCTACCCATGACTGCGCCTGTAAAGCAGCGAAACTTCAACATGACGACGCCCCTGATTTCATCTGGCCCCTATCGTATCAAAAAATACGACGCTAAAAGTTTAGAAATTCAAATGGAGAGTAATCCATTTTTCTACGACAAATCGGCACGACCGAATTTATTATTTGTTTACATCTCAGATGACTCCATACAGATTCCTTTGTTCAGCAAAAACCAAATTGATCTGGTTCGCCGCGTTCCGACCGCCCAAATTCCTCAATGGCGCAAAGACAAATCTTTCTTAGGCATTGAAGTTTTGCGTTTTGACTATTTTGGTTTCAATCTAAACAAGATAGATAAAAATACTCGCCTTGCTATGAGCGAAGTCATCGACTATTCAGAACTCCAAAGCTTATTAAACTCTACCGGTCGTCCCGGATGTTTTGATTTCGGCGCCCGCACTTTAGATAAACCGATTTGCATAGAAGTTAAAAAAGAAAAACGAACGCTACGTACTGCTCCCAAAACAACGATCGAATTTGCATTTTCACACTTAGGGGGCGAGGACCACCAGCGAACCGGCGAATGGCTTAAATCCCAGTGGAAAAAATATCTAGATATCGACATCATGCCCAAGCAAATAGAAAACAAAGTTTTCATAAGCGCATTAAAAAATGAACTACCGTCTGTATTTCGTAAGGGCATCCCATTAGAAACACCTCTATGTTATTCTGCTGTGAAGATGTTTGAACCAGGCAATCCCGAAAACCTTTACAAACTGACGGATTCATTTTTAATTATCAACATCGCAAAATTGAAAAATGAAACAAAGCCAGAAAAACAAAAAGTCTTATGTAACTCAATTTTGGAATACATAATTTCAAACGGGCTTATCATTCCGACGGGCAAATATGAACTTTCCATTTTACTCAGGGAACCCTTTCATAAACTTAAGTTTAACAAACTCAATATGGTCGACTTTTCTCAATATTAGACACTTTTTTAGTGGCTCTAATTTTGTACGTTAATACTGTATATGAAAACACGATCATACGAACACTTTAGAAGCTTAAGAACATTTTCAGTAAAATTCATGCACTTAGTATCCCTAGTGGCTCTAGTTCTTCCTGCCACAGGGGCGTCAGAGGAATTGACGAATGTAAAGGTAATTGGCGGATTCGGAGCAGACTGCTCAGAATCGAGCCCAGCTAACACAAATTACTTGCAACCTATCACATTCAATATGATTGATTCCAAAAAATCAGGTCCCGTAACTAGCGCTGAATTCGAAGTACAATTTATTGAATGCGCAAAAAAGAAATGGTCGAAATTGAAAAACATAAAAACGGAATTCAACCAAGACATCACTGATGAAATCAAACAGAACTACAAAGAAAAAACCATCTATAGTCAATTTCGCGTAGAAATCAAAAACCCAAAAGGCGAAACCATTCAAACGATTCCTTTTACTGACCAAAAAGGACGCTTTACTTTTAAAGTTAAGCTGAATAGCTTAGATTTTGCAAAAGACGCAGAAACTAAAACTAAATTTGTTGATATCATCGTAATGGCCAACCGTTCTCGTCAAAACGCTGCCGACTATTACTACGAAGATGTAAACTGGGGCCGAGTCCGTCTGCCACTGACCCATCCGGGCGACTAGTTATTATTGTTTTAAATATGTGATGCCATCCAAATGTGGCAGCAATTTCTGTTCAGAAACCCATAAATAACCATTTTCACATTTTGTCACATTATTCGAGTATTGGTTTCTACCCGCTTTATTTGAACACCCACCCCAACTATTTCTAATAATGATGTGACAAGAGTTTCCAAGAACCTCTCGCCCAACTATTGTCGATGCATGGCTAACACCGCGATACGCTGACGAACCATTTGTTTTTAAGAACTCGGGAAAATAACTGATGCTCGATACATTTTCTTTATCTAATTGTTCGTGTACCATTTCCAAAATCTGCCTTGAGTCTTTGATTTTTGTATAAACCACCGGTCCCTTTGGTGGCACCGTCGCGTATTCTCCGCCAACGTGATGATAAATCGCTACTTCATTTCGAGGAGCTTTAAATCGGCTAGCGTAGGGACAAAACAAATCCTAATATTTTATTCCAATTTCAATAGGTCGCGCGTTCTGCATTAAACTCTGCAATGTCTTTACATCAATTCTATAAATCAATGGATTTTCTAAATAGATTTTCGCGTAGTAATCAAGAAAGCCTTTATTTGTTCCGCTGGAGAGAACTTTGTCATATTCGCCTTTCAACAGACCTAGCTGGGCGAACTGCTTCTTCACGCCTATTTTAGCTCTTACATCAACAATAGCCGCATCAACGCTAGCTAAACACAACCCTTTAAAAAATGAACTTGTATCTGTCTCATCGAAACTATAGGTCGCAAAACGAACAGCATCGCGGACGGTTCCAGCTTCGGCGCTCACGCGCTGGACATCGCTTAGATTTTGAAGAAGCGCCATATGAAGTGGGGAAACCGCTTGGCCAGTTAAAACATGTCGGTACTTGTACGTAACCAAATCAGACCCCGAATACGCATAACACCAACCAATATCTTGCTGATCGTATGGCTTGCCGAAGTGGTTTGATAAATTTACGGACGCACAACGATCCGCTAACGCTTCTATTGTTACACTCAAAAGAAAAAGCAAAACGACTAACAAAACTTTCACAAGGTCCAGTTTTACCTCAATTCCAATGTATTTAAAAGAAATGCAATTCTTGTCATTTTTGTCGAAATAGTCGACGTTTTCTGACTACTTAAATCAAATCTACCCTCTAAAGGTTTAGGCAATAGATCCGATCTGATCTCTATCAACGTATTAAGACCTAAGGAGGTTTCTAATGGCTGACAAAAAACCAAATCTAGTACCAAACAATGTCGTATCTCTTGCTGATGCTCGTTGCCAGGCTGAAGGCTGTAAAGCTAAACACACGCGTGCTAGCTTCTGCGCTGAACATTTCGAATGGTTCAAAGCGGGCTTGATTACAAAAGAAGGCAAACAAGCTTTAGACTTCGATAAAAAATATCAACACTTCATGGCAGCTAAGAAAAAAGCCGCTTAAGAGTTATTCCCTTTATAATTTTTTAAAGTTATTATCGAGGCCTCACCGGAGGAGGTCTTTTGAAATCAGCAACCAAGACAGCACTTATCACAGGCGCTTCGAGCGGCATCGGTTACGCAACAGCGCAAAAATTTCATCAAGCCGGCTACTTCGTCCACCTTCTGGCCCGGGATCAAAAGAAACTCACAGAACTTCATCACCAACTGCCAAACTCTAAAATTATTGTCTGCGATCTTTCCGATCCCAGACAGATTGAAAATTTACCCAATCAAATCGACTTCAGCACACTGGATGTCCTGGTTAATAACGCTGGAATCTATTTTTCCAAAGCTGGCGACGAGTTTTCATTGGCGGACTGGAGTCTTATGTTTCAGGTCAACGTGTTTTCGGTCGCGCAGGTCAGTGCTCTAGCTATATCCCATTTTAAACGGTCTAATAAGGGCTCTATAGTGATGATTTCCTCTACCCTAGCTCACAAGCCGACACCAATGACGGCAGCCTATTCGGCATCTAAAGCGGCCATACAGAATTTAACAAAGACACTCGCTCTTGAGGGTGCGCCATTTAATATTCGTGTGAACTGCGTAGCGCCCGGCATCGTCGAAACACCTATACACAATTTAGCTAAGCTCGACTTAGAAACTCGTCAAAAACGCGCCGACTTGATGCACTCGCTACAGCCACTCGCTCGAATGGGCAAACCTATGGATATCGCCGAAGCGGTCTTTTTTCTTGGCTCAGAGGCCAGCTCATGGACCACGGGTTCAATCCTTGATGTCGATGGCGGGATAAATATCAAATGATTCTAATCCTTACTTTCGAATTCGCCGCGGCCCACTTTTACCAGAACCCCTTATGGACACCTCAGAAAAATAAAGAGGTGTTTGGCAAATGCTATACAGTCCACGGTCACGGCCATAATTATAAACTTGAGCTTGAAGTCGACATTGGTAAACAAACGCCAAATAATGCTAAAAAAACTATAAAAGAAAGGGTTTTACCCATCATTCACAAGGTCGACCATAGCCATTTGAACTTTGACATAGCTGATTTCAAAAACTTGATTCCAACGACTGAAAATATTTCCCTGTACTTAAAGGATCAAATCGCATTACCCGCGCCCTATCGTGTGAAACTACTGCGTTTATTTGAAATGGATTCCATTTTTGTGGAGCTTACTATATAACACAACCTCTACAACCGAGGTTTATCGTGTCTAGTGAGTCAACAGAAGTTCTTCGCCTATCCAAACTAATGTCCGAACGAGGCTTATGCTCGCGTCGAGAGGCAGACGAGTTAATCTCTAAAGGGCAGGTTTACGTTAACGGAGTCAAGGTGTCCGAACTTGGCCATAAGGTAACTCGAGATGTGCGCATTTCGTTAGAGCCTGAAGCGATGGCGGCACAAAAAAAGATCATTACGGTACTTCTCAACAAACCCGTTGGCTATGTTTCAAATTTACCGGAACGCAGCTATAAGCAAGCTTTGGATTTGATCACTGGTGACCGTTTCCATGGTGATGTAGAAAAAGAAATACCAAAAGATTTCTGGGGCGCCATCGAAAATGCACCAAAAAATTTATCCGTCGTTGGCCGTTTAGATATCGAGTCTCAGGGTTTACTGATTTTAACTCACGATGGCCGATTAGTTAAAGCTATTATCGGTGAAGATTCAGACATAGAAAAAGAATATATCGTTCGCGTTCGGGGCGATTTGACTGAAGAGGGTTTGGATTTATTAAATCATGGTCTATCTATCGACGGCGAACCGCTAAAAGAAGCGCAGGTCTCTTGGCTTAACGAAGACCAATTAAAATTCATTCTTAAAGAAGGCAAGAAGCGCCAAATACGAAAAATGTGTGAAATGGTTGGCCTAGAAGTACTCGGGCTTAAACGCGTTCGTATTGGAAAGCTTCCCCTCGGCTCACTACCCGAAGGCCGCTGGCGCCTCATGACCGAAGATGAAAAGAACCTGTTTCTAAAGTAGTTTGTAAAAAGATCAAATACTGTCGCGAAACTTGTCACTCTTGGAAAGTGAAATTCAATTACTTTTGGTTTTACCAAGGCACGATTTTCGCTAAGAATCCTGTGGGCGCTTACGCTTAATAAGGGATGGTTATCATGATACGTTTTTTACTTGTTTTATTTGCCGCTAAAATGACGTTTGCTTCGATTGAGTCGATCGATTCAGAATGTCGAATTCAAGCAAAGGAAACGGCGATTACAGCCTACCAATCATGCGTTAAAGAATCACGCGCTCAGAAGATCGATGAAATTCGCAAAGAATATCAATCAAAACTTCAGGAACTAAAATCTTACTATGACGGCGAAATGAAAAAAATGAGCCTTACCCAAAAAGCCCAACTTGAAGAGGCCAAACCAGAAGAAGCAACCATTGTAGTAAAGAAAAAGGGCAAGGGCGCAAAAACGACCACAGCTAAATCAAGCGGTCTACCGGCTAAAAAAACATCAGGTAAATCATTGCCAGTTAGAAATGTGGAGTCAGAAATGACTCCACAACAAGATACATCCACGATGCCCCCAACTCCCGAGAGCAGTGATGCAGCCGAAATCGTGAATGTCGACGACGGTACGGCGATCTAACTATTTTTTCGCAGGAGCCGCTGCCGTAGCGGCTGCTTTTTCTAATGGAAGCACAACGCGAACATTTACCGTATCTTTCACGCCGATACCCATATAACGGATGCCCGCAATATTATAATCCGGTAAATTTAAATCAAATTTAGCTTCAACTTCTTTGTCATTCAAAGGTTTGTATGTTCCTTTGATTTCTTTTTCCACCCCTCTGATTTTAATTTTACCAACACCTTTTCCATCTTTACCCTTTCCAGAAGTCAAAATAGCTTCTGGAAACTTGCCGACTTCAAGGTATTTGTTTTTCATGTGGTCGTCGCGCAAATCCATATTGGTCGTGAGAGTTTTAAGGTCTACCGAAACGCCTTGAGAAATGTATTCGCCATTCTGAAGTACGACTTTACCCTTTACACCTTTTGCAGTGGCCGTAAATTTTTTCCCCATTGTAACCGAGAAATCGACATCAGCTACGGGTTCCGCAAATACAAAAGAACTCAACATTAATAAAACGATCGAAATTTTCATAGGTGCTCCTGTTAGAACCAGTATACCTGATTTCAAATCGTTTAAGAACGTCCTGATTTTTTTTGTTTGATAATGAAACGTCGAAATCTTATGTTAAATTTTCTGGCTGAAGAGTATCCGAAATAATGCTATTAACACCCATCGCCACTAGGTTTTTTGCTATATCCAGATCATTCACTGTCCACGCCGATGTCAAAACATTAAAGTTCTTTAATTTCGAGATTAAATTAGAGTTAAACATAGAGTAGCGAATATTTAACACGTGAGGCTCCACCAATGGCACTGTCCACATTCTCTTTAAATAATAAAAGTTCCAGATCTCTGGCTCATCGGTAACCAGCAGCGCCCGGGTCAACTGACGATCTAAAAATTTCACTCGCAGCAGGGCCCATGGATTAAAGCTAGAAATCATCACGCGATCTGCACACTGATGCTTTCTAATTAATTCAACAACGGCATCCTCAACAGGGAACTGATAAAAATTCTTACTTTTAATTTCGATATTTAAAAAATCTGGCTTATTTTCAGTTGCTAGAACATCGGTTAATTTTGAAAACGTTCCTATTCGGATCAAATCAGAGAATTCTAATTCCGACACGTTAACGTTTAATCGATAGCGATTTCTTAAACTAAAATCGTGAAAAACGACGGGAATACGATCACGCGTAATTTGCACATCGATCTCGGCCATTTGATAGCCTTTTTCTTTAGCTGCGAGCAATGATTCCATTGAGTTTTCTGGTATTGAGTTTTGATGGTAACCTCGATGAGCTTGAACCTTTGGCAAAAGCCAATCATGATTCCACTCCGAAAACGTGCCCAGCACTAAAGGCCAACTTTCCCAGTCACTTTTTATCGATTTTAAAATTGTCTCGGGTCCCATAAACTTTCCATTCCTGATCTTTTGTGGAAATCGTACCATTTAGGTTATCATCACCATGCAGATTTGCATTCATCTTGAACGAACTCTGCGATTCCACTTTTAACTGTCTATCATCTGCGGTCTGGGTTAGTTTTATTTTCGGTTTAGAAATCAACGCAGGCACTATTAAAGCCATGTCCGCCAGACGATTCTGCATCACTTCACTAGCCTGCCAGGTATCGGCCTTCACTTCAATTTCCTGATTTTTTTTTGTGTTCCCTAACACAAAAAAAGCGACGTTAGCCATGTTAAAATAGATATGACTAACAGACTTTAGTTTACCCGTTGATTTATAGAACAGATTTTGTTTTCCACCAGTTGCTTTAAACGTTAGGTCTTCAAAAATCAATGGCATATCGACTCCCGTTAATAATTCAGAGGTCGCATCGGTGAGTCCAAAATTTTTAAAATGCCCGTCTAAATCAAAATTTTTCAAATCATCTGACTTTAATCGGAAACTGCCATCAACAAGACCCTGCTGATTTTTTATTTCTTGTGCATCAAAGTTAAAATGCTTTTTCATTAAACTGCCCGTCAATTTGCCAATTTGAAATGACTCTGTTCTGCGCGTACTATGAGCGGAAAAGACAATATCCAAATCTTTAACTGTCCCGTTTAACTTGATAGACGAGTCCGATGCATAGTCTAACTGACCATCAAACTGACCCATGCTTGATATTTGATCTGGGATTAAAACCCCTGGGTTTAACGAAACGATTTTTGATAGATCAACCCCTTTCATTTTTAGTTCAAATGAATTTGGCGAACCAGAAATACCTTTTAAATAACTCAAGTTCTCTATAGAAAACTCACCTAAATCTCCATTAACCAAAATGTCTTTAACTTCAACCCTGGATGCAGGCAGGGCATTCACCACTCCTTCTATGTACAATTTAGAACTCATCCAGTTCGATTTTAAATTAATATTTTTAGGCATTTCTCTTACAAAACTTTGAACTAAAGATAACGAAACATTTTTTAATTCTGCCTGCAGCTGAAATTTTTTATCCTCGATGCGATTTACAAGCTGAACCGAGAAAAAACCCTCCCTTAATGAACCCAACAAATTGGATTTGATTATTTTTTCGGGAAATTCATTGTATTCGATTTTTAAATTTGCAGACTTTTTAGCTTCACCCGATTTTATAAAAGGAGCCAAATCAACATCCCCTTCCATAAAAAGAATTTTAGGGTGTGAGGAGCGGTTTTCAATGACTATATTTTTTAGTGAAAAGTAGTCATACTTTTCGTCAGGATAATATATTTCTAATTTATTTATCCGCACGCGTTCTATTTCATTTCGCAACGTGGTTTTTTCCACACGATCCACGATCGTGATTTGATTTTTCTTCTTCACGTCGGAGCCGACAACGCCGGCGCTATTGACTATAGTAGGCGTATCACACACGGGGGTACGATCCGTAATTTCGATTTTGAAGTCCTGAATATCGATCTCGCCAACTAGCTGCCCATCGATAATATACTTCACTAAAGAGAGCGGGATTTTCACTCGCTGAGCAAATCCACCCGATTTCATATAACAACTAGATTCCGAAGCAATTTTTACATCATTTGCATATAGCCCAATCGCTGGCGTTATACCGTCTTTGAAATAAAGCCCTACTGTTCCGTGCTGAATTCGCCAATCTTTGCCCACGTTAGCAATAGCCTCAGTCAAGCGCGCACGGAACCAATCCGATTGAGCTGCTGTCCTAATCGACAATCCAACAACGATAGAGAAAACTAAACCCACGAATAAAATAAAAAAACCTGGTTGTTCTGAAACCAGGTCATTTTCTTTAATAGGGCGGCGATCACTTTTATATTCCACAGATGGAATCAATTATAGGAACTAGATAAATTTAAAATCAACAACTTCAAATTCTTTATCACCTTTTGGCGAATTCACCACAATCACATCACCTTTTGTTTTACCAATCAGGGCGCGGGCAATCGGAGACAGAATAGAAACTTTGCCTAATTTAACATCAGCCTCATCCACACCTACGATTTGATAACGGGCCGGCTCGTCTGTTTCGATATCTACCAGGTCAACAGTAGCACCAAATACGATCTTATCTGATTTAATAGTTTTAGGATCTACAACTTCAGCTGTGGCTAATTTGTTTTGGATATCGCCAATACGGCCTTCGATTAGAGATTGGCGCTCTTTGGCTGCATCATACTCAGCATTCTCTGAGATATCACCATGTGATCGCGCTTCATCAATCGCTTTAATAATGCGTGGGCGCTCTTCAACCGTAAGGCGTTTTAACTCTTGGTCTAGTAAGCTCTTCCCGTAAACTGTCATAGGCATTTTATCGTTCATATGATCCTCATTTAACACTTTGCAAAATACAACACTCAGTTGGGCAGAGATCCCATCTGAGGCCGTGTTTTTTAGCCGATTATTCGACTTCTAGCAATACAAAGGATTAGATTATCACAACATTATGCGTTATTGTTCCTCTAAATTTCAAAGAATTATAATCTTTATAGATATTTGCCGATAGGTCAGGACAGCAAAGTACGACCCTGCAAGGTGAGGAATTTTGAAACCACTCGTTGATCTTATTAAGAGCTCTAACAAGATTGTCCTAACCACCCACAAAGATTGCGATGGGGACGGTTTAGGATCAGAACTAGCCTTATTTTACGCCCTAAAAAAAATGGGTAAAGACGTCCAAATCGTTCATGTCGATCTTCTTCCTAAACGATATGAGAACTTTTTAAATAAAGATTTGTTTCAACTTTTTCGCCCGACTCTGTTCGACACCCCGATCGACCTGTGCCTAATTTTCGACACAAATGACGAGCGCTTAATCGAGCCTCTATATTCAGAAATTCAAACCGTCTGCAAGAACACCGTGTTCATAGATCACCATCCACTTTTAAAATCAGGTCCCCTTCCGGCTAAGGCATTTATTGACACCACCGCAGCAAGCACCGGGGAAATAGTCTACCATGTCATCAAAAACTTAGATGTGCCTCTAGATACTTCGATTGCAGAATCATTGTATCTAAGTATCGTGTTCGACACTCAGCTGTTCCGTTATGTTCGTCGATCACCTATGTCACATCAAATCGCTATCGAACTTCTTCCTTTAATTCCTTCACCAGAGGCCATTCACCGCAATCTCTTTGGTGGCCAGACACCGGAAAAAATCAGTTTCATATCTAAAGCCCTGGGTAAAATTACTTACTCCTTAGATAACAAAGTAGCGATTGTTCTACTTCACAGTAAAGAAATTCAGGATTTTGGATTAACACCGGAAGACACTCGCGATGTCGTCGATAAGATTTTAGATATCGATTGTGTCGAGGTCGCCATTCTATTTCGCGAAGACAGCAAGGACCGCTATAAGATTAGTTTTAGATCTAAATCTACGCTCGATGTACTTGAAGTCTCAGAACTATTTGGCGGCGGTGGGCATCATCATGCTTCCGGAGCAATGATCGAAGGTGAGTTCTTAAAAATTCGAGATCAAATCATTGATTATTTTAAGAAAAAACTGGAATGAAAAAGGCTGGAACCAATCAAAAAAGGCGATCACCGATCATTTGTCGCTGCAACAACATAAACGAAGATACGATCAAGCAAGCCATCCTCGATGGCTGCGATACGCTAAATAAACTGTTTGATGCCACAACGGCGGGAGTTGGTCCCTGCGGAGGCAGTTGCCGAAAAGTGACCGGTCCCATTTTAGAGTACTATTTACAGAACAAAACCTTTCCAGCTAGTGCCAAAGATAACTCATCCACCAGTGCCAAGGGGACCTCAAAAAAATAACTCTGCTAACGTCTAGTTGAAAAGTATTTTTCAATTACTCTAGCCCCGTCCATTTGCTAGTATTTATTTAAATGGCAAGAAAAGAAATCACACTTACCACTCGTAGACAGTGGGCGAATAGATTATTAGTTTATTTACTTATCTCTTTGATATCACTTAGTATCGCTGATTTAGCTATTCTAAAAGTTCGTTTTTTCTTTTTACCTGAACGCACTCAAAAAAATGCGATGCGCCCGATCCCACCGAATCCAATCAAGAGCCGCGATTTTTTTCAACCTATCGTTACAAGAAATTTATTTTCTTCAAAAGGTGAAATCCCGCCCGAACTACTGCCTAAAGGCGTTGATGCCACACCCAAAGACAACGAACCCATCCTGAGCAGCTTGCCATTAACTCTAGTGGGAACGTTAGTTCATTCCAATCCCGACAAATCAATCGCGGCGATTGAACTAAAAACAAAAAATCAAATCACCTCGTTTGCTACTGGCAAAGAAATTGAAGGCTTAGCTAAAGTAGAAAAAATCACGCGAGGAAAAGTGATCTTAAGAAATTTAAGTGCCGACCGTTTGGAGTACATCGAAATGAAAGATGCCAACAAAGTGTCGTTTGATGCCAAACCGAAACCAGTGGCGAGCGAGGATAAAGCTGGCGTAATCAAAAAAGCTGGAGACAACAAGTTTGAAATCGACAAAAAAGATTTAGAAGATAAGTTAAAAGATATTCAAAGTATTTTATATCAAGCGCGTGCGGTTCCGGCTAAGCGCCCGGGCTCTGGCGAAACCTATGGATTCAGATTACTAGAAATTCAAGCGGACAGTATCTACACACAATTAGGCTTACAGGTAATGGATGTTATCACAAGTGTTAACGGAACTCCGGTAACGTCAACACAGCAAGCTTTAGAAATGTATCAAGCGCTTCGCAATTCTCCAAACATTAAACTTGGAGTTGAGCGTGGTGGAAAAACTGAAGAGCTTTCTTATACAGTAAAATAGTTCATCAAATGATTTGATGACCAGGGAAAGTAAAATAAAGGGCGAGGGTTTACGGATGAAAAAATTGAAAAAATCGCTAGTCGTGCTGAACACAGTGGCTCTGGTCGGACTGAACACGCTGACCGGATCTAATGTTCACGCACAAGAAGAGTTTCCACCTCCGCCACCTGATTTTGGCGACTTCGATACGCCGCAGGTTCCCCCAGCCAATGGAGCACTTCCTTCTGGCATGGGCAGTTCTTCCAATGGTGCTTCCGGTGTAAATGGAAAAAAAGGCATCAGTTTAAATTCGAATCAAAAGCAAAAGTTCTCACAAGCTAGCGTTGAAGATATTAACTCTGCCAATTTCCCTGAAACGATTGAATCCTTCGACTTCCCTAACGTTGAAATCACGGACGTAATTAAAGCGATCTCTGAATTGACGGGTAAGAACTTTATCATCGATCCAGGTGTTCGTGGAAAGATAACGATCATTGCTCCAAGTAAAATCACAGTAGCCGAAGCCTACAAAGCGTTCCTTTCTGCTTTAGCAATCAACGGTTTTACCGTTGTTCCGTCAGGTAGTTTTTTGAAAGTAAAATCAGGCAGAAATGCGCAACGTGATAATATTGAAACGTATTCAGGATCTTATTATCCAAACACAGATCAGATGATCACGCGAATTATTCATTTGAAACATATCTCTGCGGATCAAGTGAATAAGGATTTAAGAATCCTTCCATCAAAAGATGGTGAAATGAACGTGTACCAGCAAACAAACTCAATCATTATTTCCGACTGGGGCGCTAACATTGACCGCGTAATGAAAATCATCAATCAATTAGACGTGCCGGGATTTGACGAACAGCTTGAAGTGGTTCGCATTCGCTACGCTAAAGCCAAAGATATCGCTGACCTTGTTGATAAAATCGTAAACAAAGGCCAAGGCACAAATCGCGGCGGCGTTGGTGTTACAGGTGGTTTTGGTGGAGGCGCGCCCCGTTTTTCAAGACCTGGGGGATCATCTAACCAACAAGGCAATAGTTTCTTTATGGCTATTCCTGATGATAGAACAAACTCGATCATTATCGTCGGTAACAAATCAGGTATCGTTCGTGTTAAAAAATTAATCGGTCAGCTTGATTTCAGAACAAATCCTGAAGATCAAGGTGGCGTATTCGTTTATTACGTAAAACACGGCGACGCCAAGAAAATCGCCGCGGTTCTTCAAGGTGTATCAAAAGATGCAGCTCCAAAAACAACTCCGGGATCCCCTAACCAACCGCCCCCGTTCTTTGCTCCTCCAATGGGTTTAGAGGGCGAATCAAAATCAAGTGGCGCCGTGTTTAGCGGTGAAGTGAAAATCACAGCGGACGAATCTACAAATAGTTTAATTATCACGGCAGGGAAAGGCGATTACGACACAGTTATCAATTTATTAACTAAAATTGATATTGCTCGCGACCAAGTATTCGTTGAAGCCATTATTATGGAAATGAGTGCGGGTGATGGCTTCGGCTTCAAACCGTCTTACTATAACTTTGCTTCAAGCAACGGGATTGCTCGTCAAAGCTTCTCTGGCGGATTGAAAGCCGACGAGGTTATTAATCCACTTGCAGGTGTTGGTACCGTTCTAGGTTTCGGTTCAGGCAGCGAAGTGGAATTAACGATTGGAACAACGAAACAAAAAGTTCCGTCTTTAATTGGCTTAATCAACCTATTAAAGAAGACAACAAAAGCCAATATTTTATCACGTCCACAAATTTTAGCGATGGATAACCAAGAAGCTTTAATCCAAGTGGGCGATAAAGTTGTAACGGGCGCTAACTCGACAACCAATCAAGGCGTAACCGTTGAAACGCCAATATTTGAAGAAGCGTTAATCGAATTAAAACTTAAGCCGTTCATCAATCCAACAAGCAAGTCTGTACGCATGGAAATCGACCAAAGCGTAAAGCAACCGTCTTTAAGTGCGTCTACACCTAAGGCATTCCAAGATAAAACACAGCCTCTAGCGACTCGTAAAATCAAAACGTTCATTGTCGTTAACGATGGTGACACGGCCGTATTAGGCGGTTTAATTAAAGATCGCGAAACAGAAGACATCGTCAAAGTTCCTTTATTAGGCGATCTTCCATTACTTGGCTGGTTATTTAAATCAAAAGAGACAAACAAAGAAAAAGTTAACATGCTGGTCTTCTTAACTCCAAAAATTATTCGTAGCGAAGGCGACTCAAAGCAAGTTATGGGTAAACGTTTAGATCAACACATTGATTTTATTAAGGCTCAAGGTGGCGTAGATCCCTACGGCAGTATTATTGATGAAGTACAAAAACGTTCTGCTTTGGTACCAAAAGATAATACCCCGGTTGATGACAACGGACCAGAAACGGATACTGAATAAAATGTCAGGCGAAATTCAGAATTTACTACAGAAATCAACGGGACTTTCCCCAGAGCAGCTTAAGACTCTGTGGAATAATACGTCGATGATTCGTAGTGAAAGCATCGGCGAAGCTCTTTCTAAAAAGACCTTTCAAAATGCGGAAGAGCTAGTTTCTGAACTCTGTAAAGAGCTGGGTTTAGACTTCATGAAGGATATCCCGTACAACGATATCTCGGCAGACCTGGTTCGTGAAATCCCAATCAACTATTCAAAGCAAAATTCAATTCTGCCATTTAAAGAAGAATCCGATCAAGTGATCGTATTAGTTTCAAATCCTTTAAACATCAAAGCCCTTGATGACTTGCGTGTTTTATTTGGTAAACGCGTAAAACCCGTGGTCACCTTAGCGGGAAAACTGCTTGATGCGATCAATCGCGTTTATGAGAAGTCTACGGCCAACCTATCTGGATTAGATGAAATCGATGAAGAAGAAGTAGATCTAGAGGACGGTATCGTCGATCTTTTAGAAGCCGGCGAAGATGATGCTCCCGTAATTAAACTTGTAAACTCATTACTTTTCCGTGCGGTTAAAGAAAAAGCATCAGATATTCACATAGAGCCCTATGAAAAAGATATGGTTGTACGCTTTCGTATCGACGGTATTTTGTTTGATATCTTTAAACCACCTAAGAAATTACAAAATGCGATTTCGTCCCGTATCAAAGTTATGGCGAACTTAAACATCGCTGAGAAACGTTTACCTCAAGATGGTCGCATCCCTTTAAAGGTCGGCGGTAAAGACATCGATATTCGTCTTTCTACTGTTCCCACTGCCCATGGTGAGCGGTTAGTTATGCGTCTTCAAGATAGATCGAATGTTATTTTGGAATTAGAGCAACTTGGTTTTTCTGAAGGCAATTTAACTAAAATCGATGATTTACTTTCACGCACCTACGGAATCATGCTTGTCACTGGCCCGACCGGTTCTGGTAAATCTACGACTCTGTATGCGTGTCTATCACGTTTAAACTCGACAGATGTAAATATCCTAACTGTTGAAGATCCCGTAGAACAACGTATTCACGGTATCGGACAAGTGCAAGTGAATGCTAAAATCGGGCTCACTTTCGCTGCCGGTTTAAGATCCTTCCTTCGTCAAGATCCAGACATCATCATGATCGGTGAGATTCGTGACCTTGAAACCAGTGAACTAGCCATTAACTCGTCATTAACGGGCCACTTGGTTTTATCTACACTCCACACGAACGATGCGGCTGGCGCGTTTCCCCGCTTGATTGACATCGGGGCCGAGCCCTTCCTAATCGCGACGTCGATTTTAGGCGTGATTTCACAGCGGCTGGTGCGCGTTCTTTGTCCCCATTGTAAAGCTCCCCATGATCCATCGGATTTCGAACTTAACACTCTTGGAATTACCCGTCAGCAAGCGACGGTGGCGCAGATTTCAAAAGCGGTGGGCTGCAATCAGTGCAATCAAAAAGGCTACGTTGGCCGAACTCTAATTCAAGAGCTACTTCCAGTTACGGATGATATTCGTTCTCTTATCATGCAAAAACGTGACGGTAACACGATCAAGAAACAAGCCGTTGCCAACGGAATGGTGACGTTCCGTGAACACGGAATGCAGAAGGTTCTTGCTGGTATCACTACGATTGAAGAGCTATTAAGCAACACCCAGTTAGATATTTAATCACAATTTGAAATGCCTATTCACAATCCGCATTGTTGCCATTAATAGGCTTCAAGAACCGTAACGCCAAAATCGGCAAAGCCCTTCTCGCCATTTTGAGCCATTAGTTCTACACGTACGCCATCGATCACATCCGACGTCAACGCTGCCACGGACATTAAACCTTGAACTTTAAAAGCACAATTTCCACCATAAGCCAAAACATCGGAAAAATAAGCACTTCGCTTACCAGTGAGTGCAAACCCTACAGCTCCAAGTAAAGTCGAATACATCTGCTGATAGGGCGTCCAAACTCCGGCTTGATTTCTACGCGCAATCACTCGCGCTTTAAAATTATTACGACCATTAAACACATAGGTATCGATGAAATCATATCCGTTGTGACAGTTAATATTTCTATATAACAAATTGCGATTAGAAACATATTCTAAGCCACGAACATACCGTCCAGGAACTAATCCTTGTGCATAGTAGGCATCATTTTTTTTACCTACCTTTCCTTGGTTCAGCGCCTCGTCATCTATGACATAGCGATATTGAATAGGAAACTCTTTCACCACCGTTTTTGATTCCTGCCCAGGAAATGTTTGAGTTAAGGTTAGCTTTACGGACTTTGCTTGGTTACGCTGATCAACTGGAATGACGTAGGTTTCATAAATATCAAACAAACGGTAATTATAACCAAACGCTACCGCCCAACTGACCTTATCAAAACGAACGTTTTCAATGTCACCGTCCGTACGCCCATTAAAAAAACCGGCCAAACGCTCCCACCCTACTTGCGAATCAGCATCAACATCGACAGGTTGCATTCCACCTAAATTACCTTCGTTAACAAACAATCCTGAGAAAACCTTGATTTCCGAGGCGATTTCTTCCAACGTAACCCTCATTCGTAACTGCGCGGGTGGATCACTCGGTTTTTGAGCCAATCCGTTGTTCTCGTTTCCAAGATCTGGACGCGTAAGGTGAGCATTTTCAGAACAAGACATGGCTAGCACAGCTAAAGCGCCTAAAAATATTTTCCTCATTGAAAACTCCTACTTACATTCTTTCTTTAAGACGCGTGTCCAAACTTTAATTTCAGCACGTCGATTCACTAGATGATCATCTTCCGTATCGCCTAGTTTGATTAATTCTTTTTTACCTTTACCTTTGGTTTCTAATAATTTTGGTTCAAACCCCAAATCTAATAAACCAATTGAAATCTTCTTCGCGCGACTCTTAGATAATTTAAAGTTATAGCTATCCGTACCCGGCTTAGATGCATGACCGTGAATACTGACATGGCTAATGTTATAAAAATGATCTTTAGTATAATCGATAAGCTTTTCAAATTCCGGACGAGAAACATCATTCACAATGTCTTTATTGTTATCAAACCGAATCATTGCGCTGTAGGTTTCTTCAACTTTGTCGACATCGTAACAGTTAGGGTCCTTATTTACAGGCGCTTCAACAACTTCAGGCTTTTTTTCTGGTTCCGAGCGTTTCCGCTCTTCCTGCGGAGAGTATTTCAAACCCGCATAAAGGCGTGTATCTAACGGTTCACTACTATTAATGCTATCGATACCGGCCCCTGCAAAATAGGCCATGCTGGTACTTGCGGCATAGCGAATACCCGCTTTCAATTCATTAGGGTTAAAAACAGTTTTTACCGGCATCGTCCACGTCTTTTCAAAATCAGAAGTAACGGCTATGAGATCGGTAACTGGAAAATATAGACCGATACTACCTTGCACTCGTTGAGTTTGATCAAGATTGGCATCAAAAGCATCTTTTGCTTTCGCGTTGCCCAGGTATCCTAGCTTTACTACATATTGCACGAACGCCAAATTCTGCTCAAACGCCAATGCTAAACCAAGCCCAGGACCGGAATCGCTAGTATAGCGATCTTCATTACCCGTTGGCGCAGTTGCCAACAAATGAACTCCCCATGCGGCTGTAGAACTTATAGGACGACGATAGTTTAATCTTAAATTGGTATCAGCCAATCCAAACTTCGTGTCGCCAGATATTTTTGATTGCACGAGCGAAGTGGTAATTCCAACGCTCCAACTTTCATTCACTCGATAGGCACCACCTAAGTTTAACGTTTGAAACCAATCAATTACAGACGTATATGTTTTTTGATTATTCTCTGACTTCAAAGTTAACGGTGACGATTTGTAGGAATAGCCCAAAGTCATGATCCACTTTTTATACTCAGGACCTAATGAGTCCTCTAAACCAACTGATTCTGAAGATTCATACAGAAAGGAATTGGAGCGCTCATAGTACTGAATATTGGTTGCGGCATGTGAGTTATAGGTGACTGCTAATAGTAAACTGAATAGTAGTTTCTTGTTCACCCAATAATTATATTATTTTAAAGAGGCGGTACAACTACTAGTCAGCCTTACCCTGACTTAAGGTAAGGCTAGCTTTTTTATGATGTTACTCGCTCAACGGATAAAATACCTTTGATCTTTTGCATTTCAAATATAGTTTGCTGCAACTGAGATGAGTCTTTAACCGATATATCAAATAGACAAATCGCTTTTTTATCTTTGGTCGTACGGATGTTTGCTGACTGAATATTAATTCCTAAAGCCGAGAACGACTCTGTCATTGTTTTTAGCAAGCCTGGAATATCCAAACACGTAATCTTCATGCGCACGACACGCTCCATGCCTTCGCCTGCTTGCTTCACATTCCAAGACACGTCCACTTTACGCAATTGATCTAACTCGAACGCTTTTTTGCAATCACTGCGATGGATAGCCACCCCACGTCCGCGCGAAATGAATCCAATAACTGGGTCCCCCGGAATTGGCGAACAGCATTTCGCAAAATGCACCAGCATATCATCCATTCCCTCAACAGAGATTAATGACTTAGTTCGTTTTAATTTTTGCGACGCACCTTTAAGAACTTTCTCCATAAATGAAGATTCTTTAGGAGCCTTTTCTTCTAAGTTTTGTTTCGGCGCTAAGCGATCAACTAAGTGACGAGGCTCAAGTTTTCCATAACCAACTTTGATGTACATTTCATCAAGACCATGTACGCCGCCGTCTTTAAGGAATTTTTCAAACTCTTCGCCCTTCAAATAACGAACAGCTGCCAGTCCAAATTTTCTAAATTCTTTTTCAACCAGTTCTTTTCCAAGCAACCAGCTACGTTTTCGCTGTTCTTCTTTAACGAAGACGCGAATTTTACTTTGCGCTTTGCTGGTAATACAAAACTTCAACCAATCTTTAGATGGCGTTTGTGTTTTTGAAGTCACGATTTCAACTGTGTCACCGTTTTTTAATTTATGTTTCAACGGAACCATTTTACCGTTGATCCGCGCGCCCGCGCACTGATTACCTAAATCGGTGTGAATCGCATAGGCAAAGTCGATCGGCGTTGCTCCATCTGGTAATTCTTTAACATCACCATTTGGTGTGAACACGTAGATTTCGGTTTCAAACATTTCCGTCTTAACAGTATCCAGGAACTCTTCTGGATTACGAACCGTTTGGTGCCACGCCACCAGGTCACGCATCCAATTGGATTGCCCGACAGCTTCATCTTCAATCTTACCGCGCTCTTTATATTTCCAGTGAGCCGCGATCCCGCGCTCAGCAATCAAATGCATTTCTTCAGTACGAATTTGAATTTCAATACGATCACCACCCGGTCCAAGCACAGTGGTATGCAATGATCGATAGTTGTTTGTCTTAGGCATGGCAATGAAGTCTTTGAACCGACCAGGAACTGGCTTCCACAGCGCGTGGATATGACCTAAAACTTCATAGCACTCAGGAATACTTGCCACGATAACTCGGAACGCAAGGACATCGAACACTTGTTCGTACTCGATATTCCGTGCCTGCATTTTTCTATAAATTGACCATAAGTGCTTTGAGCGACCATACACGTGATATCTAACCGTGGTTTTCTCTAGTGATTTACCGATTAGCCGCTTCACATCCTCGATGTAACGATCCGTTTCAACTTCGGTCTTTTTAACTTTTTGATTTAACTGGTAGTACATGTCGGGGCGATAGTAACGAAAACATAGATCTTCTAGTTCGATCTTTAATTCGTTGATACCCATACGACCAGCCAGAGGGCAGTAGATTTCTAATGTTTCTAAAGCAATGCGAGCTTGTTTTTCATACGGCATGTGATTCAGCGTACGCATGTTGTGCAAACGATCAGCAAGCTTAACCAATACCACGCGAATGTCTTTACCCATCGCTACGATCATCTTACGAACGTTCTCGCCCTGTTTTTCAACCGAGTTTTTGAACTTCATCTGACCGATTTTAGTAACGCCATCAACGAGCGCGGCGACTGTGTCACCGAATTCACGGCGAATATCTTCAAGCGTGACCGTCGTGTCTTCAACGGTGTCGTGTAAAATGCCGGTAATTATGGAATCGATATCTAGGCGTAAATCTGCCAGGATGCCAGCTACGGATAAGGGATGAAATATATAAGGCTCACCACTGCGGCGAAATTGTCCTTCATGAGCTTTTTCTGAAAAATAATAGGCTTTCTTTACGGTTTGGACGTCAGCATGCGGATGATAAGTTGTAATTTTTTTACAAAGATCATCGATCGTCTTGATTGGTACATTTCGTGTCGCATCCTCTGCGACAAATGTTATTTCAGCCATATCTTTCGTTTTCGGAAAAACCCCTGCGAACTGAAATTAATAGATGAAGCAGATTGGAACTCTTATGTTACTAAGGAATTACTTGTTTAAATCTGCCTCGATGTCTTTAATACACGTTGCGTTATCTAGATGGCTTTCGTAACCTACGTTGCCCGCCGCTACTTCGCGAAGGGACGCCACGATGTACTTGTTGCTTTTTAAAGCTACCGTCGCTTCAGAACCCTTCAAAAGCTGCTTAGCACGCTTTGAAACCATCAGAACTAGAGCAAAACGATTAGGAACCTTTTCTAAGCAATCTTCAACTGTTACACGAGCCATTCTTCCTCCGAAGCTTATACCTCTAACTTTAGGCGAGAATATTTTCAATGATTTTTTTGAATTCTGCATAAGAAGTTTCAAAGTGATCATTTACAATACGGTAGTCATAGCTAGGGGCTTCCGCCATTTCCTTTTTAGCATTGTCCATACGGATCTCGATATCGGCTGGAACCTTACCATCGCGCTTAACAATACGCTTTCTTAACTCTTCAATTGAGGGTGGTAGGATGAAAATGCTTTGGCTATGGGGATATAACTCTTTAAATGTCTTTGCACCTTGAATATCTACATCCATGATCACGCAGTGACCCTTTTCCCAAGCCTCTTCAATTTGCACGCGAGATGTGCCGTACAAGTGGTTATGAACGCGGGCCCACTCGACAAAAAAACCGTCTGATTTTTTAAGGTTGAATTCGTCTTCAGAGATAAAAAAATACGGAACACCCTGAGATTCGCCTTTTCTCATCGCGCGTGTCGTGTAGGTAATGGTATCAAACAGCACTTTGTTTTCAGCACAGATTTTTTCGATAAAACTGCTTTTCCCTGCGCCACTCGGTGCTGCTAGAATAATTAAATTAGTCTTCATTCAATATTCTGCGCTTGTTCCTTAAGTTTTTCGATCAAGCCCTTTGCCTCGACCACATGTTGGGTGATCTTAGAACTTTGAGACTTCGAGCCTATAGTATTAATTTCCCTGAGTAGTTCTTGCGTGTAAAAGTCTATTTTCTTTCCGTTAGAATTTTTAGACAAAAGGAGGTTTTTATAGTTACGGATGTGCTCTTCAAGACGCTGAATCTCTTCGGCGATATCTGATTTCTCAGTCCAGAAGAACAGTTCCTGCTGAAACTTAATATCGTCGATATTTTCAACTAACCCTTTGTTTTTGATTTTTTCCTTTAACCTTTGAGAAACCTCAAGATTATGTATCTCTTTTAGACTCTTAACACTGTCGACTTCATCACTTAATTTTGAAAGCAAACTCAGAAATTCTTTCTTTAGAGACTGACCTTCGCGCACTCGCTCTGCCAGGCAGAGTTTAGCCGATTCTTTCAATAGACTGATAACCTCGCCACGTTCAGCTTTTGACAATTCGACTTCTTCTTTAACTTTTAAAACCGGAGCGGATGAGATGATTTGATTTAGGTGAATCTCACTTTTTAATTTAAGTCGTTTATTTAAAGCCTGCAATTCCTTATGAATTTTATCCGCTAGACCGAAATTAATTTCAACTCCAGAAATTTCATTACTCGTTTTCACTTTGCGATTACAAAAAATATCAATCGTTCCGCGGGCAAAAAAATCCGGCAAGATTCTGCGGAACTCAGATTCTATGGCCACATACTCTTTCGGCATATGAAAACGAAGCTCTAAAAAACGACCATTTACGGATTTGATATTAAGTTCGATTTGAAAATTCTTTAGTTCCTTTTTTGCGGAACCATAGCCAGTCATGCTCTTCATGACGGGATTATGCCAAGCTTGACACAAAACTGTCAACTACACTTACTTGATCTTCACTTCTATGCAGCCAGTGGATATCTTTATCCCGCTGAAACCATGTTTTTTGCTTTTTAATAAGCTTCATCGTGTTTTGAGTAATCTCATCAGCCAGAGCATTCAACCCACCTACCGCCGGCTGTTTAGACACATAGGCAACGACCTCTTTATAGCCCACTGAATTCAAAGGATCCCACCCGCGCATACCATTTACGAGCAGCGACTCTACCTCTGTTACTAAGCCAGCGTCCAGCAACGCTTTGGTTCTTCGAACTATTATGTCTCGCAAGATATTTTTGTCTTCACGAACGCCGATCTTAAGCAATGGGTATGGAAAAGGCCGCTGGGACTGACTAAAGTCACTTTGTATTTGAGTCATAGTTTTGTTTTCCGACCTCATCAGTTGGTACGATCGTTCAATTCGGTAGTGATCATTGCGCGATATTTTTTTAGCAAATTGCGGATCTTGACTCAGGATAAAATCGTATAAAAAATCGAAACCTTTCTCGCTAATTAGACGAATGGTTTCATCTTTTACCTGATCTTGAACTACACTCACGGGATACATGCCTTTTTCAATTGCCTGAAAATAGAAACCCGTTCCACCCACCACAAAAATTATACGTTCTTTTAAAGACTCTAGAGTTGAAAAAAAAAGACGTTCGTATTGTCCGGCTGTAATCGTATCAGGAAAATCAACCACACTATAAAGGTAATGAGGCCTACGCTTAAGCTCTGCCGCTGATGGCTTATTGCTGCCTATATCGACATGTTTATAAATCTGCACGCTATCGCAGTTAACAATACAGCTATCAGGAAATTTAGCCGCCTGCTCTAGCGCCCAGTATGACTTCCCTGCCCCAGTGGGCCCCTGTACAAAGATTACGTGCTTAGTTGATGCGGCCAAATTCTTTCTCGAGATACTTAAATGAAAACTCTAAATTTACCGGTCGACCATGTGGACAGAAACTCGACAATGGAAATTCATCCATATCAGCGAGCAATCTTTCCATTTCCGAATGACTTAAACTTTGCCCCGCTCGAATCGCCGAATGACACGCCAATGTCGCTACAAAATCTTTCACGCGATTTTCAAAAACATAGCTAGTTGAAACCGCTTCCGCTTCATTAATAAACTGATTGATCAGCCTAAGAACTGCATTTTCTTTGATTTCCGTTGGCATACCTAGAATGCAAATTGAACCCGGGCCAGTTTGTTCCCACTCGATTCCGATCTTTGCCAATTGTTCTTGATTCTTTAGCAAGAGTTCGACCTGCTCAATTTCAAAATCTAAAGAAATCGGGATTAACATTTTTTGGATTGCGATTGAACCATTTTTATACTGATTCAAAATTCGCTCAAACAAAACACGCTCGTGAGCCGCATGCTGGTCGACAAGAACCATTTTGTCGGCGCTCTGGCAAACGATGTAGGTCAAATCCACCTGCCCAACGACTTGATATTGCTGCCAATACACACCGACCGTTTCTTTTTTTGAATCCACGACAGTATTAGGCGAGTAGGTCTCTAGATCAGCACCATGCGACACTGTCGAAATCGTTGAAGCCGAACTTGAAAACATCTGGGACGCCGGGAAAACTTTTTTCTGAAATTGAGCTGTAAATAGCTGCGGATCTTTAAAGCTACTTTGAGTTGAGTGCTGCATTGGAGCCGTACTTAACTCAGCACTCGACTGCACACTCGACGGAGACGAAAGGGACATCGCTGGCGCTTCGACGGAGTTTTTCCATGGGCCGCTAGATAACGCTTTTTCCAAAGCGTGATACACAAGCCTAAATATTTTTTGAGAATCCGTGAATTTCACCTGAGATTTAGCAGGATGAATATTGATATCGACAAAATCTTTAGGGCAATGGATGTTCACAACAACCCGCGGATATTCGCCATGCATAAGTAAGTTTTTAAACGCTTCCATGACAGCACTTTGTATCATTTTGTCTTGCACCCAGCGGTTTTGAACAAACACCCAAATATTCTTACTGTTCTTTTCTACATCATAGGGACTCATGAAGACAGCTTCTAGTTCAAATCCATCGACTTGCTTTTTAGTCGTGAAAACCTTCTCACTTCCAAACAACCATTGCGCACGCTCACTTAAACTTTTGGCTGCTGGCGTTTGAAAAATCAACTTCTGACCATCAAAAACTTTGAATTCAACGTTATAGTTAATCATCGCCAGCGCCTTTATGACCTGCTTGATTAAGCTATGCTCATAACTGGCTGTTTTTAAGAATTTTATTCGAACCGGCGTGTTTTCAAACAGCTGCGACACACGCACCAACGTTCCGACCGACAACTGCGTTGTCGTTACCTCTGACTTTTCCCCAAACTTAGATTGAATTTTATGCGCGATCTTTGCATCCGGTTGACGCGAAATCAGTACAAAGTCAGAAACGGCTGAAATAGACGCCAAAGCTTCGCCGCGGAAGCCATAACTTGATAGATCCCATATATCTTCGTATTCACTGATTTTAGAGGTACTATGGCGGTCTAAAGCTAATGCTAATTCCTTGGGATCAATGCCTCGACCGTTGTCCTGAACTAATATATCTCGGCCACCATTATCAAAACGAACTTCAATTTTTGTGGAACCAGCATCGATGGCATTTTCTAAAAGTTCTTTAACTAAATGCGAAGGTCGTTCAACAACTTCACCCGCTGCAATTTGATCAATAACTTGCTTATTTAGATAGCTTATAGACATAAAATCTCTTAACAACGATGATAGGACATTTCAACTAAAACTCATACAGAGTCGATAGGTTAACTCCCACATATTGCTTAGATTCAATATAGTATTTTACGTCGGCCCGCAGACCAAAAATGCCTATTCTCGTAGCAGCACCTAAACGAAATAGCACACCAAAATTCATATCATCCAGCACGTAGGAATCATTTCCCACTCCGGCTGGATTTTTCAAGCTGACCTGAAAATGCGAATACTTAACCAGGGGACCAAAACCATAGCTAGCCATAAAATCGTGAGCCAAAGGAATGATGGTATCAAAGGTAAATTGAACATTGATAATCTGACCGGAGGTCGGCTGCCCAGTGATCTTTTCGTAATAGGCCGGCGCCCCTGAATGATACAAAATAGCCAGGTCCGTCGACATTTCACCAGTAAACAAAGTATTAAAACCCACTAAGCGATAGCCAAAAAACAAAATATTATCACTACGCGTATTAGACATCGTGTCTTCGATGTAGTTTTGCTGCTCGAAAACAACGCCTTGATAACGCGAAACATAGATCGGTTTCAAAGTTCTCTTTCTAGGTTCTTTTTTAACTTCGGATCTAGCTTCACCAGGCTTCTTTTTCACCGACTGAGCCGCCTGGCCCGAAGTAATTTTTACCTCTGAAGAGGAAATAAACCCATCTTTGTCTTTAGCAAAACGGATGCGATGAAAACCTAAATCAAATTTCTGTTTAGAAACACGATAGTACGTTCCTGTTTTTAAAGTGGCTAGAATAGGAGAATCGAAATCAGGCTGAGCATACACATACGGATATTCACCAACAATTTCAACAATCACCGTTGCGGCTGGAGGTGGCGCTACCGGCTGCGCCTGTGCCTGCATCTGCGCCCCTGGCCATGCCAAAAAGGTCATCAGAAATGCTAAGACTACAACCATCGTATTTGCCACACTTTATAGAAAGCTTCTAAAACGATCTTCATAGACATTTTGCTTTTGCCTACGCGACGATCTTCGAAAATAATAGGAACTTCTTTACACTTAAAACCTTTGCGACTGGCTTTGTATTTAAGCTCAATTTGAAAGCTATATCCATTAGATGTTACAGAGTCTAAATCAATTTTCTCTAAAACATCACGGCGCCAAGAATTAAAACCACCTGTCCAATCGTTAATTGGATATCCAAGAATAATTCGGGAATACAAACTGCCACCACGGGAAATAATTTTTCTCATCAGGCCCCAGTCTACGGTTCCGCCACCGGCCACATACCGTGATCCAATCACAAAGTCGTACTCATTCCAATTATTCACATGCAGAGCTAAATCCACTGGGCGATGAGAAAAGTCAGCATCCATTTCGATTAAATGAGTGTAGCCTTTTTCCAAACCCCACTTGAAGCCCGCAATGTACGCGCGACCAAGTCCTTCTTTTTTCATTCGAGTGAGCAAGTGCACGTGCCCCGGAAACTCGCTCATCAAACCTTCAACTATTTTACCCGTTCCGTCTGGCGAACTATCATCAGCCACCAGAACATGAAGATTCAACTTCTGCTCCAAAACGGCCCGCACGATAGCATCGATGTTTTCTTTTTCGTTATACGTAGGAATGATGACTAGACCCTTTGACATAGGGCAATCTTATTATAATTTCAGGTGGATTCAAGCAGTTATTCGATTTTTATAAAGCAGAAAGTTCTTCTGTAGTCCGTGAGGTCTTTTTTAGCCCCCTGTCTGCTGTCTTAACTTCCCTTCTTTTAGGCAGCGATAGCGGAAAGAAAATAGTTTTAATAGGATCGGCTTTGCGCTCATCCATTTTTGCTTTCACCATTTGGCACGCAACTTCAGGATTACGTTTGTAAATCACGGGGTCAAAACCGCATTCGTGGCAAATAAGAGACATCCTCCAACGAATTTTAATCGCTAATTCAATAGCAAATAAATTGGCCACAAAAATTACAAAAACAATGGGATCGATTTGATAACGGAATAAGTAATTAAGAGCCATAGCACCCACAAAGGCTCCTAAAACATTTAGGACACCTAATCGCTTTCGCTTGAAATAAACCTTGGGAGATCGGCAGAATGCGCAAAAACCGCTATGACTCATACACTCAGTATAAACCATTGTGAGCCCTGTCCGATGTAATTTTGATTGAAATCTAGACACAGCTTAGGTCTAGATTTTAGGTAAAAGTTTTTAGCGCATTTAATGGTTTAGGAAAGTAATCTAAACTAAAAACAATGACGACATCTAGATTTTTTCTAAGTATTTTATTGTTTCTTGCAGTTACCCATCAAGCTTGGTCGCAAACCTATGAAACCGAAGAGTACTCGTACGAAGAGTTACTTGATAAAATTAAAACTAAACAAAAAAAATATATCAAAAAAACCGCAGCGACCCCATGGGATCAAATCTACATTTACCCGTCTTTTGCTGTCATCCAAGCTTATACAAAAATTGCAGATGGATTATCCCCTAGTTTCTACCATAGCGGACTGCAGATCTCCCTGGGCATGGATCTATTTTCTGAACATTGGTACTCAGAAACTGCATTTAGAAACTTTGGCGCCAGCAAAGTAGAATCTAAAGAACTATTCCTAAAAGAACTCGATTTCAAAATAGGTCACAAAAATACGATCACTGGTGCGCTTGAATATAGAATTGCCCTTGGTGTAAGCACACGAACAATACGCTTATCTGATGAAATAGCCGGCATCCATCAAGAGTCTAAAAATCCTGCTTTCATTTCTTCGTTTGGACTACTTTCAAGCTTACCCAACTCGCCTTTGTTGTTGGGTTTAGAGTTTAATTATCGTAGTCTTTTAGTAGCAAATGATTTTGATAAGGGATCCATGGGATTAAACTTTATATTTATGGGATACTTTTAGATGGGGCGCATTTAAAGCATGAGTTTTTTCAGCAACCTCCAATACAAAACTAAAAAAAGTGTTGTATTCCTTATTTGGTTTTTTAAAAACCCAATCGAGCACATCAAACGATTACCTCGCTGGTCGCTGCGAAATATATTGTTAGTTCATTTTTTATTCTCGGTCGTTTCTGGAACGATCGCAGGCTTAATCAGTTTAAAATTTTGGAATATTTTATTTGGCGTTCTCGCCTTCCCGTTTATTTCCATGACTTTAACGTTGGTTCTTTCCAGTTTTATTTATTATTATTTCCAAGTTTTTGAAAAAAAGTCGGTGGATTTTGTGCAGCTTCTATCAGTGGTTGTATTTGCTAACTTCCCATTTTTTGTTTTTCAAATTGCGTCGAATTATGTTCCGATAATTAGCATCGTGGGTCTTTTGTTTACGGGCATGTTACTGATTGTTGGTTTGACAGAAAATTTTAAAATGACAAAACGTCGGGCGATCCGCTTAGTAGGGACATTATGGTTTCTTATTTTCCTTGTGTGGTTAAGCAATCGCTTTAGTGTCGAAAAACTAGACACGTTCTAGTCTTATCACCTATTCTATCGGTAATTCGAAAAAAAGGGCGTGGCCATGAAAACAGTTTTAGCTGGATTAATTTCTTTTTTATTTCTTTTTTCATATGCATTAGCTCAAGACAAAAAAACAGCGATTGAAAAACCAAAAGCTCAGTCAAAATCGCAAAAAGAAACAGTTTGTCTCTATGCTGCCCGTCTTGGAAAAACAGACTTTCTAAAGCAAATCAAGGTAGCAAAAACACCTACGTACGAAGCCGAGCTTAGAAAAATGTTTAGCGTCGATTCATTCAGTGAAGTAGATAAACTGTTTAGCCTAGTCGGTACCGATGCCATTGATATATCGAAAGTGGATTTAGATAGGGATGGAATAATGGATTACATGCTTCACCGTAAAGAAGGATCTATTCAATGCGGAGCCGTTGCCGTCTTACTAGGACGAAAGGATTATCATGTTGAAATCGCAGGCGTGCCCGATTTCAACACCTGTGAACTGACAGCTGGCATCTACACTCACAAAAACACGCCGTATTTAGTTTTTTCCACAAACAATGAACTTTCTATTCAAGAAATAAAAAAGAACAAACTATCTGAACTGTGCGTTCTTTAATTACGTCCCGTTGAACCAAACCCACCGGCGCCTCGTTCCGTCGCTCCCAAATCAGTTACTAATTCTAGTTCTGCTTGAATAATTGGACATACTACCAGCTGAGCAATGCGTTCTTGATCCTGAATCTCGACTGTTTCTTGGCTTAGATTAATAACGATAATTTTAACTTCGCCACGATAGTCTGCATCGATTGTTCCTGGAGTGTTAAGCAATGTCATACCTTGCTTAATTGCCCAACCACTGCGAGGACGTGCTTGAATTTCAAAGCCTTCTGGAATTTCAAATGATAAACCAGTTGGAACCAAAACGCGCTCCATAGGTTTAACCATCATCGGCTTTTCAATCTGCGCACGCACATCAAGACCGCTTGAGCCACGAGATTGATAGGCTGGCAATTCACCTTTAAAATTAACTAATTTTTTGATTTTAACCTTCATGCCCCACTCCTTATATCTATGAATTCATCCACCAAGAATTTTTTGATTCCACATTCGGGCCAACTAAGGCACCCGACAGCAAATCCAACTCTAAGTGATGTTCTAAGTATTCGTGAACAGAATCCACGCTAATTTTTGAAATCATTTTCTGAATATCTGTAACGGTTTTTGGTTTTTGAAAAATCAATTCATTGATTGCGATACTATTCATGCGATTTTCAACATCATCTGAACCAAGCAGAATTGCGCCTTTGATTTGGCTTTTAAAAAACTCGACTTCTTTTTTATTCAAACCTTGAGTTTTTAGTTTTCGCAGTTCCTTTTCTGTCGTGGAGACTAGCTCTTTCAACTTTTTCCCATCGCAGGCAGCTTGAATCGTGATAAACCCACAATCAGACATCGTGTGCAGCTGACTGTGGATGGAATATGCCAAACCTTTTGTTTCACGTACGCTTTGAAATAAACGAGACGTCATCCCGCCACCCAAAACTGAGTTGATAATAAAGGCTTCCATTCGCAAATCATCGCGGAATGAGGCCGCTGGTAGCGCCATCAATACATGAGTTTGCTCGGCGTCTTTATTTTTAGCCGTTTTTGATTTCGTGAAAATAGGACGATTAGTACCTAATCGCGGAATATTGTGTTTAACTTTACGTTTTTTTAAATTTTTATTTAGAAAATCAACAATACGATCGTGATCTAAATTACCCGCACAACTAATAACCAAGTTCGAACCCTGATAGTTATCATGGTAGTAATTGTAAACATCAGACTCTTTAAAACCATACACAGTTTTGATAGAACCTAAAATAGGTTTGCCCACATTGTGACCCTTGTAGACAGGTTCTAATAAGTAATCGTAAATGATATCATCTGGCTGATCTTCGCTCATGGCGATTTCTTGAATGATGACGTTCTTTTCGTTCTTGAAGTCTTTTTTTGAAAACTTCATATTTGAAACCAAATCTACCAAAACATCGAGCGCCGTTTTCCAATCATCTTTTAAGACCAAACCATGGAAACACGTGTGTTCTTTGCTCGTGAACGCATTCAGATCACCGCCCAACGCTTCTAGTGATTTAGCAATATCAAATGCCGTTCTTTTTTTTGTACCTTTAAATACGATATGTTCTAAGAAATGAGTAATACCAGATAGTTTTTCTGTTTCGTACCGTGAACCGACATCCACCCAAACGCCAACAGAAAAGGCCTGCGCCGTAGAGTGGTGCTCTGTAACCAGCGTGGCACCACTCTCTAGCAAAGTTTTTTTATATTTTGGGATAGGCATTCGAGATTATTGCAACAAAGCTTTACGAGACAGCTTGATACGGCCGGCTCTATCAACTTCAAGGACTTTTACGTCGATCATTTCGCCCTCTTTAAGGACATCAGTGACTTGCTTAATACGCTCGTTAGCGATTTCAGAAATATGCAATAGACCTTGAGTTCCACCGAAAATTTCTACGAACGCACCGAATTCAGCGATTTTAACTACGCGACCTTTGTACGTTTTGCCGACTTCAGCTTCCGCACAAATATCGTTGATCATTTGGATCGCTTTTTTAGTAGCCTCAGGATCACTTGATGCTACATGGATTGTTCCATCGTCTTCGATTTCGATCTTAACGCCAGTAGCTTCCGTGATACCACGGATAACCTTACCACCCGCTCCAATAACTTCGCGGATTTTGTCTGGTTTAATTTTAAGAGTTTCAATTCTTGGAGCGAAATCAGAAATCTGACCACGTGGCGCTTTGATGACTTTTTCCATTTCTGCTAAAATATGCAGTCGACCAACGCGCGCTTGTTCTAGAGCTTGCTCCATCACTTCGAATGATACCGAGTCAATTTTGATATCCATTTGAAGAGCGGTGATACCTGTAGACGTACCTGCGACTTTGAAATCCATATCACCTAAATGATCTTCATCACCCAGGATATCGCTGAGCACTGCGTATTTGTTGCCTTCTTTGATCAAGCCCATTGCGATACCCGCAACATTGCCTTTGATCTGAACACCCGCATCAAGAAGCGCGAGTGTACCTGAGCACACGGTACCCATTGATGATGAACCGTTACTTTCAAGAACCTCACTCACCACACGGATTGTGTATGGGAAATTAGCTTGATCAGGAATTACTGGTTTAAGAGCGCGTTCTGCCAAGTTACCGTGACCGATTTCACGGCGACCTTGACCACCGAAACGACCCACTTCACCTACCGAATACGGAGGGAAGTTGTAGTGCAACATGAACTTACGCTTAATAGTTCCATGAAGAGCATCAACGGATTGTTCATCATCGCCAGTACCTAATGTAACTGTACCTAATACTTGGGTTTCACCACGAGTAAATAAGCCAGATCCATGCGCACGAGGTAAGAACCCTACTTCGTTAGAAATTGGACGTACCGTTTTAGTGTCACGACCATCTAAACGGATTTTATTTTCCAAAATAAGAGAACGAGATACTTTGTACTTTACGTCTTCAACAATCGTGTTTAGGTCTTTAGCGCGTTCTGCTTTCAAGTCTTTATCAGTGATTGATTCAACATACGCAGTATGGGCTTTATCGTAAGCTTCATCAACGGCTGCATAACGTTCCATTTTTTCTTTTACCTGGAAGGCCTTTTGGATTTCCGGAGTTAAGAAAGATTCAACGTTAGCACGGAATGTTTCATCGATTTTTTTAGCTTCGAACTTACGTTTTGCTTTTGAGCCGGTTTTTTCACGTAATTCATCTTGTGCATTTAATAGAGGTTGCAACGCTTCGTGAGCAAATTTTAAAGCGCCTAATACAGCCGCTTCATTTACGAACTTAGTTTCGCCTTCCACCATTAAAATACCATTACGAGTTCCTGCAACGATCACGTCTAAATCCGATTTTTCCATTTGTTGTGGAGTCGGGTTAGCAATGAAGTGACCATCGATACGACCTACTTGGATCGCCGCCGTAGGACCACCAAATGGGATATCAGAAATATGTAATGCAGATGAGGCACCTAGCGATGCTAGAATTTCAATTGGAAATGAACCGTCAGCGCTTAATACGGTCGCTACAACTTGAGTTTCATTTCTGTAACCCTCTGGGAAACTTGGTCTTAACGGTCTATCGATCAGGCGAGCGATTAAAACTTGCTCTGTGCTGGGTTTGCTTTCGCGTTTGAAGTATCCACCTGGAATTTTACCAGTGGCGTAGAATTTTTCTTGGTATTCAACAGTTAAAGGAAAGAAATCAACTGTTGCGGCTTCTTTTTTAGAAACGGCTGTTACAAGTACGATATTGTTTCCGCATGTAACCAGGGTCGATCCATCTGCCTGCTTGGCCATTCTTCCTGTTTCAATAGTGATTTGTTTACCACCAACAGAAGTTGTTACGGTCGTCTTCATCAAAACTCCTTTTTGAGATTGATGACTCTAAGTTTTTTTCTTTTTGACTCAGAGTCTAATTGTTTTTCTTTTGGAATATTATTTTTTTAGAACGATTACTTTCTGATTTCTAGATCAACCAAGATTTGGCTGTATTTCTTAGCATCAGTTCTTTTTAGGTAATCTAGTAACTTACGACGTTGGTTAACTGCAGTAACAAGACCCTTTTTAGAGTGATTGTCTTTTTTGTGAGTCAAAAAGTGTTGAGTTAAGTGACTGATTTTTTCAGTTAGTAACGCGATTTGAATTTCGCTTGAACCTGTGTCTGATTCATTTCTTCTGAATGCTTTTAAAATTTGCGCTTTTACTTGCTTGTGGACTGCCATTAAAGTCTCCCTTTGTATGTATACGAATATACGGTTAAAATGCCAAATGAGCGTCATGGCTGACGGATCTTTAGCAGTTAAAGGGATAAACTGAATCGCATGTTAGGTCAATTAGAAAGCATTCCGGATGGACAGATATACTCGAGTTTAATATTACCAGTAGGCAGCCCGCCTTTGAAATAAACAATGTTACCTTCGATCTTTTCGACTTCAACTTTTTCGGTTCCATCGTGCTTTATACCGAATTTATACTTTTTAGCGACAGAATCATAAGCCGGAGAGCAGTCCAGAGTCAGAGTTTTCACTAAATCTTTGATTTTTTCACTCATAAACTGCAACTGACTGCCATAATCTTTAGCACACACACTGCCCTTGACCCCATTAGTGGCTTTAGACAGGGTCTCGTAGGCGATTCCATAGCTCTCGTTGTCACTTTGGCTTAAACAATCCGCATCACCTTCGTTCACTACAATGGAATGAAATTGAAACTTTTTCATAGGCCAATTCGATTTAAGGTACTTAACCAGTTCCTCTGGCTTATTACGCTTTTGAACAACCGTAACTCCATTTTTATCTTCATACGGAGTTTCATCAGCATCAGTTAAAAACACAACATTCAAAGATGCATCGGTTCTCATAAACGGTGTTTTACTGTTTTTTTGGCGTTCAAGAAAACGATACGTAGCATAGATCCCTTGCTCATACGGAGAGCCTGATTCGCGTCTTTGAATAACATTTGAAAATGACGCTTCCGCATCGGTAGATTTTGAATCTATGTAGTTAACTCCATTTTGAATTTCTTGCAGCTGACCGTCACTGAAGGAATAATCCGCATCGTCTACATCTGTGGTGATGACACCGACTTTCCAATTAATTTGCATTAAACTTTTGATGAACAATGGAAATCGAGCCGACATATTACTTTGTTCATCTTCCATTGAAACTGAATTATCTACCACAAACAAAATATCGGCCTTTAGTGTTTCCGAGAGGGTAATTGTTTTTTCATATTTAGTTAACAAAGGCTCTGATTGGGTCGGCGGATTCACTGGTGGACGAACAATCGGAGCTACTGGCGCACCTGGATCCGGAGTCGTTCCCAGCCCATCATTTTCCCCGACCGATGACGATGGCAATTGAGCCATGCGAATCTCACCTGGTTGACCGCAATTATTAAAGGCCACCATCAGTAATAGAAGGAAAATATTTATAAACAATAAACTTGCTTTACGTCTCACACCAGACTGCTCGGCTGTAATTACAGAAAGGTTTAGTGGTCCAGGATAGAAACTTATTGTTTCCTGACAGCAGGAAACCCTGAACTGGAGCGAAAGTTTTGAAAACTGTGACTAACTTCAACATCTTCCAAAACATTAAATTCGAATATTTTTTATTTCTAATGTTCTGTCGAAATCTTTGCCAGAGGCTTAAGACGCCACAAATACCCTATTAACGGAAATTTTTGCCGGTATGAACGAGCTATCTACATTCAAAATCGCCACTAGATGCGTCTCTAGAAAACAGAAAAGGAACCCGGTTGTGTTCAGTTTCAATATACGATCACTCAGCGAATAGGATACTAATCCGCTTCTAAGCTTATTGGCCTCAGTCGCATCCAACGCCAGAGTTTGGTAATTTTCTAATGCCTGCCAAGACGTAAGAAAAAAAGATTTCCCCTGAACATCGACAGGCACAGTTTGACGTAACTCATCCAAGGAAATAGCCTTACTCAAGGAATAACTACCGATATCCAAGCGACGCAGTTGAACCATCGTTGCGCCCACACCCAAGGTTTTACCTAGACAGTGAATCCAGGAACGCACAAATGAACCTTTAGAGCACCAAAACTCAACAGTCACCTCAGGCAAATTTATATTCAGAATTTTAACATCCCAAAAATTCATGTCTTTCAGTGGACCTTCAAAATTCTCCATCGAATCATCATTGCGAGCAATATCGTATAGCTTCTGGCCATTTATCTTTTTTGCAGAGTACATAGGAATTGGCAAAACCTGCTTGCCTGAAAACTGCAGAACAGCTTTATTTACCGTATCCACATCGACTGTCTTATCTGACGTTTTTAAAACCTTGCCGGTAATATCCCAAGTGTCGGTTTCCACACCAAGTTTTAAAGTTAACTGATACCGCTTATCTGACCCCATCAAGTAGTCTGACAATTTAACAGCTTCACCGACCAAACACACTAGCAGCCCATCCGCCAAGGGATCCAGCGTACCGATATGGCCAACTTGTTTATCTTTAACTATTTTACGTAAACTAAAGACCACATCATGAGACGTCACCCCAGTTTCTTTGTGGATCAGAAAAATACCATTGAGCTTACTATTTTGAGAGGACTTATTATTCATCGTCAGATTTGTTCTGACGAGATAATTCATTTAGAAGCTTATCAACCTTCATTACTTTTTCAACCGAACGATCGTGGAAAAAACTAACTTTAGGAGTAAAACGAAGTTTTAATTCTTTGGCGATATGATGCTGGAATTCATGTGCGTGCTCGTTCAAAAGCTCTTCTGTTTCTTCTGCGGCGCTTTCGTCTACATGATCAGCGCCCGTTCCACCCTTAGGTAGAACGGTAAAGTAAACTTTTGCGAATTTTAAATCTGCAGAAACAACCGTGCGACTCAGCGTAATGAATAGATCTAACGGTTCAGAAAATCCGTTGATAAGGTACATACCCAGTACCGCTTGAATTTCCTTTTCCACCATCTGAACTCGTCGCTTGTCGCCTGTTTTTTTCATGAACTAGGGATTCGTTTCTAAAGTAAGTTCTTTACGAATTTCTTCTTTAATAAAGGCTTCAATTTGATCACCGACTTTTACGTCGTTGTAGTTTTCAATTCCGATACCGCATTCGAAACCTTCAGCCACCTCTTTAGCGTCATCTTTGAAACGTTTTAATGAACCAATCTTTCCTTCATAAATGATCTTACCAGCGCGTAGTAGACGCACTTGATTTGATCTTTGGATCTTCCCATCTAGAACAAAAGTACCAGCGATAGTTCCAATTTTTGGAACACTGAATGTATTACGAACTTCTGCGCGACCCATGACTTTTTCTACGATATCTGGAGTCAACAAGCCCGACATTGCTTTTTTGATATCATCCATTAATTCGTAAACGATTGTGTACGAACGAATTTCGATACCAAGTTGCTTAGCTTTTGCTTGCGCGCCCAAATCAGGACGTACGTTGAAACCAATAATAATACCTTTAGACGTTTGTGCTAGCAATACGTCAGATTCAGTGATTCCACCGACCGCCGCATGAAGTACGCGAGTTTTAACTTCTTTAGATACAAGTTTAGCTAGCATTCCTTGAATAGCTTCAAGTGACCCATGAACGTCAGTTTTTAAAATAATCGCAAGTTCTTTAACATCGCCTTTGTTCACTTTTGCAAAGATATCATCCAATGTTAATTTTGCTTTTGAAGCATTCGCTAATGCATGAGCTTGCTCACGACGGATAGCCGACACTTTTTCAACTTGCTCTTCAGATTGAAGAACGTCGAATCGGTCACCCGCATTTGACGTATCATCCAAACCTAAAACTTCCACTGGTAAACCAGGCCCCATAGATTGCTTACGCTCACCACGGTCGTTCGTTAAACTCTTCACGCGGCCTTTAACCACACCCGCAACGATATGATCACCGACTTTAATTGTTCCGTCTTTAATTAATAAAGTCGCAACAGAGCCTTTACCTTTTTCAACTTTAGACTCAATTACGATTCCAGTGGCTGACCGTTTTGGATTGGCTTTCAAATCCCCGATTTCAGCTACCAACGAGATCTGCTCTAGAAGTTCTTTAATACCTTCTTTTTTCAAAGCCGATACTGGGCAGAAAATTGTAGTACCGCCCCACTCTTCAGGGACTAATTCGAATTCAGTTAGTTGCTGTTTAATACGGTCTGGATTGGCACCCGGCTTATCCATTTTATTGATCGCCACAATGATTGGCACACCTGCTGATTTAGCATGGTTGATGGCTTCAGCCGTTTGAGGCATTAAACCGTCATCCGCCGCAACCACGATAACCGCGATATCCGTTGCATTCGCACCCCGTGCACGCATGGCTGTAAACGCCTCATGGCCCGGAGTATCCAAGAACGTGATACTTTTACCGTCTTCAAGTGTTACGTTGTACGCACCGATATGCTGAGTGATACCACCTGCTTCACCTTGAGCTACGTTGGCTTTTCTAATTACATCTAATAAAGATGTTTTTCCATGATCAACGTGACCCATGATTGTGACTACTGGCGGTCTAATAATTTTTTCAGCATTTAAGTCACCAAATGCATACTCACCTAATACGTCTTCCGCTGAACGTTTTACGTTTTGCGCTTCCCAGCCAAATTCCGGAATGATCAACGCCAACGTATCAAAATCTAATTCCGAATTCATGTTAGCTTGAACACCATTCTTCATCAGAACTTTGATCAACTGAGGAGCTTTAATCCCCATTTCCATACACGCATCCGCTACTTTCATCGCACCGTAAACTTTAAGAATACGTTTTGATGCTTTAGCTGTTGTTAATTGTGTTTTCATTGCATCGCGATCAAGAGTGCCCTTTTTCTTCTTAGGCTGGAAAACCATTTCACGTTTTCTAAATTCAACCGGATTGAAGTTGTTTTGCGCCTCTTCTGCTTCTTTTTCCTTAGCGTTAGTACTGGTGTTAGCCCCTGCCGGGCCACCTTCAATACGCTTAGTCTTTTTGTCGAAGTTTTTCTTACCCTTATTTGTATCATCGTATATTTCCGTTGGAGGCAATACAGCCGGAGCCGAAGAGAATCCCGGACGTAACGTACGATTTTGAATGCCACCTGGACGAGGAGGTCTTGGGCCAGAGCTCGCACCTGCGCCGCCGCTGTTATTATATCCACCCGTACGCTGACCACCACCTTCACGAGGAGGCGCTTGCACGCGAGATAAATCCATACGACCAATAATATTACGACGAGGCTGAGGCGTTGACGAAACACCACTTGAACCCACAGAAACTTCTTTCTTTCTTGCCACACCAGCTGTTGTTTGTGCTGTTGCGGCTTGTGTTGGCGTTGTCGCCGTTTTAACTTCCGGAGTTGAAACTGTTTTAGTTTCAACCGCTGGAGTTACTGTTTTTTGAGGAACCACTGTTTCTGGCTCCACCGTTTCAACCGGTTCTTCAACTTCCACTGGACGTGATTTTGTCACGACTTCAGGGAATACCGGTTTATTTTTCGGCTCTTCAATTTTAGTTTCCACAACCGGTGTTTCAACCGGAGCCACTTTTTTAATGATTCGAGCCGCACCTGGCTTCGCCGGCGGAAGAATTTCTTCATCTGAGTCTTTAGATTTTCTACGAACAACTTGAGACTTAGCTTCTTTAGATGGAGCAGCGTCTTCGTCCTTCGCAGGAGCGGCTTTTTTTGCTACTTTCCGAGTCGCTGTTTTCTTTGGCTTTTCGGCCTCAGATTCACCGCCGCCTTTAAGTTTGATCTTTATTTGCTCAAGAACTTCTGGTTCAAGCTCTGCCATGTGACTCTTAACAGGAATCTGCCACTCACGGATTTTATCCATCAGGGCTAGCGGAGTCATTCCAATTTCTTTTGCGAATTCAAAAACCTTAGGGTTCGTCACAAATAATTATCCTTTACTTTTTATTCTGCCGGCAATTGCCAACACTGTTACTCTTCACTCTGAAGCTTTGAAAGCTCTTCTTTTAAGCGTTGATCAGCTTGTTCCTTAGCTGATGAGTTATTAACAGCTGCTTTCGCAACTTGAGGTGAAGTTGGAACAGGAGCTCCTTCAGCCTTATATTTTTCAATTAGATCTTTAGCGCTTTGAATTAACTTAGCCGCTTTATCCGGATCGTCGTAGCCAGGAATACTCATCACTTCTTCTACAGGGGCTTGCGAAAGTATTTGGAAAGAACCAAAACCCGATTGGAAAATATTTTGCGCCATAGTTTGAGTCATGCCTGGTAACAACATCAAGTTGAAGATCGCTTCAGCCGTACGAGACGCTGCGATCGCTTCAGATACGATGTCGATTTTCCAGCCCGTTAATTTAGCCGCTAAACGTACGTTCACACCACGTTTACCGATTGCCAAACTAAGTTGAGTATCTGGAACAACGATTTCGATCTCTTTGTTTGACTCATCAAGGAATACTCGTGAAATTTCCGCTGGAGCTAAAGCGTTGCACACGAAACGTGTAATGTCTTCTGACCAAGGAACGATATCGATTTTTTCACCACGTAATTCTTGAACGATATTTTGTACACGAGAACCTTTCATCCCCACGCACGCGCCAACAGGGTCAACTGCAGGATCGTTTGATTTAACCGCGATCTTAGCGCGAACACCCGGTTCACGAGCCGCAGATAAAACTTCAACGATACCGTCGTAAATTTCAGGAACTTCCATTTCAAATAATTTAATTAAGTATTCCTCTGACGCACGCGACATGATGATTTGAGGGCCACGCGTAGTTTGGCGAACTTCCATTAAAAATCCTTGCAGGCGATCTCCTGGCTTGTATTGTTCACCTGGAATTTGTTCGCGCAATGGAATATGTGCTTCCGTACGGCCTAAATCGATAACAATCGCGCCTTTCTCTACACGGCGAGCGATACCTGATGCGATTTCACCTTTACGTTGTTCGAATTCGTTAAAGATAATGTCCCGTTCAGCGTCACGTACTTTTTGCAAAATAATTTGTTTCGCAGCTTGAGCGGCGATACGACCAAGATCACTAGAGTCCATCTTAATACCGATAGAATCGTTTAACTGGGCCTGAGGATCAAGTTTACGAGCTTCATCTAATGGGATTTCAACTTCGTCATCGATGAATTTAGCGCGTTCAACAACTTCTTTGAATTCAAATAATTCTACTTCGCCAGTGTCTTCATTGTAAGACGCTTCAATTTCGCGATAAGTTCCGTATTTTTTACGAGCTGCGGTAAGGATAGCGTCTTTAACGGCGTCGATAATAATTTGTTTATCGATACCTTTATCTTTCCCAACTGCTTCGATTACTTTTGATAGATCAAAACTTTCTGCCATTGCGACCTTCTCTCTTCTTTTAAGTCTCACGTTCTGTGAAACCCCTATTGCTTTTTAGTATTCTTCTTTTCGTTCTTTTCGTTTTTATCAAACTCAAATAACACTTTAGCTTTTTCAACTGCGTTCACTGGAATTTTCACCTCGTTACCATTGAAATCAAAATACAAGTCAGAGCCTTCGATCTTAACCAGATCAGCTTCCAGAGATTTTGCATTTTTAAGCTGATTCAAAGTAACGCCCAGGGCCTCAAATGACTTTTGAGTTCTAAGTTTTACCTTCTTCCCGATGGCTGTTTGAAAATGCCAATCCTTTTTAAGGACTCGTTCCAACCCGGGAGTCGACACTTCCAATTGGTAGTGTTCGCCAGGAATAATATCATCGGCATCTAGTACTTCACTTAAACCACGAGATACGTTTTCGCAGTCTTTGATGCCTGCATTTGGTTCCTTATCGATGTAGATTCTTAACACTCGGGAAGAGAACTCGATATCGTATAAACGGCATCCGACTTGTTCTGCAATTTGGCTGGCGATAGTTTCTACTCGCTCAAGCCAACTTGGTCTGTTTGTATCAGACCCTTCACTTGTATTATTATCAATCATTAACGATGTCCCCAAAAACAAAAAAAGTGGGTTCTCACCCACTCAGGGTTAGAACTAACAAAAAAATATTATAGAATCAAGCATTTATCTTTATACAAAGAGAATCGCAAGACCATTCTATAGCTCGAAAATCGAGCCGTTTTCACTGCGAAAATCTGTTTGAATCGGTCACGCATTAAACCGCAGTGATATTCAGCAGTTAAGCTCTACCGTTTAAGCGTGAGGTTATAATTAAGGGCAGCTTTGCCGTCGGGGTAATAATTACTTCGTCGAGACACGTTTACGAACCCCTGCCGTTCATAGAATCGGATCGCCGGAAGATTACCTTCATGCACCTCTAACCAGATCTCTTCGATCTGCGGATTCGCTGTCTTTAAGGCTTCTATCAGGCGCTGACCAGCGCCGCGAGCGTTCTTGTCCGAGTAAATCAAGAGGATTTCGATGACGGCACCCAGGTCTTTAAACAGAACGAAGGCCTCTAATGGCCCACCCTCGACGCGCTGGGCTCCAAAAATGTAGGAGGTACCTTTAAGTTCAGCCAGGATGGTATCGAGTGTCCAGCTGACGCCGACTAATGGGGATTGGGCGCGGGAATTTAGGATGCGTCCTATGGCGTCTTTGTCTTTGATAGTCAGGGGGCGAAATAGCATGACGAGTTTAACTTTCGTTCGTGTAGTTTTTAACTTTGTATTTTTTCTTGATGATTTCAAACCAGGCTTTAAGTCTTTCTTCTAACTGTTGCTGACTTAAGAAGGTTTTAATATTTTCTTTGAATTGAGAAAACGGCACCTGGCCGAACTTTAAACGATTTTTATCGAAGTAATCTTTAGCTTCAGAATCGGTAATAAAACCCTTCATGGAATCTGATTTTACGCGGATAAAACGTTTTGCCACTAGCTTACGCTTTAAGAACCGCTCAAGTTCTGAATTCGAAACTTGCAGAGCCTTCCATTCTTTAGATTGAGCCATGTTTTTTTGAATCGTATCAACCGCATCTTTGAATTCTTGATCACTGACCTGATCGAATTCAAATAAATTAGAGTCGGTTTGAACTACGATTTCTAGAAGCACTTGCCCTACCTCGACGTTAAACCGCGGATCATCCACAGCAATCAAAACCAAATTTTTATCCGAGGTAAGGCCTTTTTCCAATAGATTCACTATTTGAACTTCGCGCGAGGTCACGACCTGGTCTGCTGCTGTTCCGACAATCTTGGTCACCATGACGGATTCACTCGTTACTGTTTTTTTAACCTGGCCTCGCTTTACACTGTAGATTTTGTCCGGTTTTTTTTCAGCAGGCACCGAAACCGCAAAGGAAAGAGAACTCGCTAATAAAAAACCAAATACTAACTTCATTCCCTAATGATAAAAAAAAAACACCTGCATGAACAGGTGTTTTTCATATGAATCGTTTGATTTAACTTAAAGTGTCTAGATTAAAACTGAACTTTTGCAGTCACGCTGACTAAAGTAGAGTTTAATTGTTCAAGAGCTGTACCGTAGTATGGCTGATAAGCAAACGCCGATTGGTTACGACGAGAAGACAAGTTAAAGAAGTAACGATAATCAAATCCAACTGTAAATTTAGAATTGAACGTCACATCCGCGCCCACGTTTACCCCTAAATCAATCGCATGAGAGTTTGTAGACGTCTCGCTGCTTGAGTTTGTGTAGTATTGCGCGTAACCCGTATTAGCCCACTGGAAAGTTCTATATGTGTACTGACCTAAACCACCCACGAATGGTTTAACCATGCCAGAGAACATAAAGTACTTGATGCCAATCGAACCCGAATACTGATTTACATCCATATCAGGAGCTACATAGCCGTTATAATAAATTGGATTCATTGTGTAGTTTGAAAATACAAACGCACCCTCAACCGCATAGGTATCATCGTACTTAGTTCCAAAGATTGCACCAAGTGAGTAGTTCCCACGGATGTTCGATGAATCTGGATGATCAGGCATACCCAACAAAGCGCTGAAATATTTTGTTTCAACAGCTGTTGCTGGAACGTCTTGTTCGACTTTTAAAGCAGATTGAAGTTCTTCACGAATAGCTTCACGAGTTAAAACATCTTTTTGTTCAACGGGTGGAGGCGCAATTGTTTGAACAGGAACCTGAATCACAGTCGGCTGTATCGGTTGCACAGGCTGAACTGGCTGTTGCTGTTGCTCTTCAGGTTTATTGTTTAACTGATCAAACTTGTTACCAAATAAAACATCAGCACGGCGTTTTTCATCGTCTAAACGAGATTGCTCGAGTTTTTCAACGATCTTAGTTTCTGTTTGGCCTTCAGCATCCATACGAGATTTTCTCATTTGGTCTGCACGAGACTCAACCATGGGCGATGCTTCTACAAATGTAGTTGGTTGCTTTTGAATTTGCTGGGTCTGAACCGTGTTTGTGTTCTGCGCATTGGCTTGAGCGCTTGGCGTAGCTTGATTTAAAATATAAATCGGCTGAGTTTGCGATCCGCCCGAGGGTTGCGCTTGCACGACAACTTTCTTAGCTGGCGCTTGCGTTGTGTAAAGTTGTTCTAGTTCAGAGTCTACTTCTGATTCTAGTGCCGCCCCTTGTGTAAATCCAACCCCTGGAATTAAAGAAAGGACCGCAAGGATTAAAAACGATTTCATAAATTCTCCTCGTGGTATTACAATCCGTTTTGCATAACAGCAATCCTAAGGCCAAAAATTGTTACACATTTGTTTTGAAGCTAAGTAGTTGAAGCGATTGATGAATGAGTTGTCTTGAAATTTGTTCACAAAATACAAAACGCATAAAAAAGTGACTGTTTCTGATACTGTTTATGAAAATATTTCTGAAACTCGATGTTTAGAACTAGCTTCCACGGATGGTTTGCTGTTGCTGAGGTAGCGATAAAACGATTATAGTAGCAAATTAAAAGGCTACAGCCACCTGGACAACCTACGTTTCCTATATTACGTTGACATCACATTTTAAAAAGGATCTTCACGTGAGCAGTAATAAATTTGAAAATGGAATGGAACGTATTATTTTTGCGAGTCGCTGGTTTCAAGCCCCGCTCTATTTGGGATTAATTTTAGCCGGATGCCTGTATTCCTATAAATTTTTAGTCGAGTTAGTTCACATCGTATCTACGGTAAACTCAATCACCGAAGAAGTTCTGATGTTAGGTGTTTTGACTTTGGTTGATATCACAATGGTCGCTAACCTTTTAATTATGGTCATCATTGGTGGTTACGCTACATTTGTCAGCAGATTGGATTTAGCCAACCATCCGGACAAGCCTGATTGGTTAGACAAAATCGATGCAGGTACGCTGAAAGTAAAATTAGCCACAGCATTAGTAGGAATCTCGGGAATCCATTTGTTGAAATCATTTATTAACATCAAAGAAAAAGCCGGCGATCAAATTATGTGGCAAGTGATTATCCACGGAGTATTCTTATTAAGTGCGATTCTTTTGGCTTACACGGAACATATCATGCATAAAAACAGTGCTGATTCGCACTAGGAAAATGGTGAAGTCTCGGCCAAGCTACAAGAACTAAGCGGGCCTGTGGTTTCAATAGCTTACAAGCTCTCTTGGGAACGTGAATACCTTGATCTAAAGGAACTGGCAAGACTTCGTTGGATCGAGCACTGGAAAATTGAAAAATTGGCGGATTATTTTGCGGCGAGCCCGACAGCTATTAAGGAACGGCTCCGCAATCTAAAAAAACGGCCGATTGATATTGGCATTCCAATATCATCGAAAGTTATCCGTGGAAGCTAGGGTCAAACCTCGCTCGAGATTCTAGAGTTATAAACGCTCGCATAAACGAGCGTCTATAAACATGGGGCTGCTTTACAGGAAGTGGTTTAATTCAATGCTCGCTAGCTAAAGATCTTCTTTCTACCTTAATTCTATGAGCCAAATACTCTGGTGAATAAACTCCTACTATCGGAAAACGGACGATTTTACCATTTTCAATAATGAAACTCACCGGATAGTGAAGTCCAGCCTCTCTCATTAACAAATCAAAGCTATGAAAACCTTGGTACTGGTCTGTAATGCCGAAAACCTTTGTATCATTTTTAATAGACTCTTTTGGAGGGCGTTCATCCACCAAAGAGACAAATGTATAACCCATTTGTTCAGCCACATGTTTAAATTGGTTATGCGTTTTTGATGAATATAACATAGCAGGAGACCACAGATAGAGAAAATATTTTTTATTCTGTGATAAAAGCTTTTCTAATTGTGTATCCGTAAAGGAGTTTTTAAAAGGAGCATTTGAAAAAGCAGTGACAGTGCCTAAATCTTCTTTGGCTTCAGAGCAATCGCGCTTACTCCATGTGTACCGAAGCATTTTACCATTTTCAATGTGTTGCAACTCAGGCCTCTCGCCGCTACGAAATTCAACCCAGCTGCCTACTTTGCCTAGAGGGCTTCTAAAGATTTCATATTCTTTGGTCTTTAAAATATGGCGCCATTGGTAATTTTGAGAGAGTTTTCCAAGCGCCTTTAACACATTTTCTTTGCATGAAAGCTTTTGAGTCATCTCTGCAAAATTACTTGCCCGGCATACTGAGCAATGCATTAAGTTGAGAGAGATAAAAAGATAAATTACAAATTTACTATCTGACACCTGAGTCCTCCTTGCTTTTCGAAGATGAGCGTGAGGCCATAGCCTGCTTTATGCAGGTCTTATTATCTGTCTTAATCTGACCCGTCGGTGAAATTTGATTTAGATCCATCAGCCAATAACCTTTTGGTCCTTCTTTTGGGGCAGAGTAGAAAAAAATTCGACCATCTTTAATAAACTCAATAAAGCTTGAAACAGGAGTTTCCGTCGGCACAACAGTTTCGGACCCAGTTTTCATATTAAGGATGACAACTCGATCGACCAACTCACTCCCTTCAAATATTTTTTTCTTATACGAGACCAATTCTACCCCCTTCGACATGGGATATGAAAATCTGGCCTTCGAAGTGTACGTCCCAAGATCTTGGAGTTCTTTACAGGTCTTATCTTCATTAATTTGAAATATTTTAAGTGTGGTTCCAACTACCGCAGCAACCTTGTCGCCGGTCTTATTCAAAATGGGTTGATCAAAGTTTTTAACTTTGTCGTTAAGCTTTATATTTTCCATTTGTGCAGCTATTTTTTTAAGTGCCTCACTTTTTTCAATATCTGCCTCAGTTTTACCTTGTGCCTTGAGAGCGGATACTTCCAAGGTCAATTCATCTGACACTTTATCCAGAAGCTTCCTGGTTTTCTCTTCTTCATTTCGTTCGCTTGGAGATAGGCCTTCCATCACAATATTCTGGCATACGCGACCAGACTGAAGTGGTTTCATACTAGAAGACTTTACGTGATCGCCTTTAGTATATTCGTAGTCTGCGTACTTTTGATTTTTCCACAAAAGCGTTCTGACTAACTTTCTATTTTCCCCAGAACCCTTTAACTCCGCGGTACTGTGATAATAGTCATTGTTAGAGTCTTCAAATACTGGTTTTGCGTTGCCGCCATTCTTTTGAACTTCGCCCAACTCGTAGTAGCGCATTTTTCCATCGTGATTTGGTGATGCGATCAATGTCCATTCATCTGAAAGGGTGTCCACAGGATAAGTTTCATCATTGAAGGGCGTTTTGATTCTGTTGATTGTATGTTTTTGCTCATCGCCTTGTTGGTCTATATCCAACAAGACAGTTCTATTCTGACCAGATTGTGCAAGATCTCCAAAAATGACCTTATTTCCTTTTGAATTAACTCGTAAAAACTCTCCGCCAGAATCCTTCGTTTCAATAAAGGTTTTGGCAGGCACACATTCTGCTCGAGCCAAGGTGCCAATAAAAGAAAATACATAAAAGAACGCGTATAGTGAGGGTATGTTGATGCTCATTACTTTAGATTAATTCGGAGGCAAATCTATTGCAATAGGCAAAAACCTAATGATTCTGGCTGCGTTGCTGCTATCGCCATCAGAACCTTTTGATCATCTCCAATAGGTTGAAGGTGACGACTGTAAAGCAGCGCAAATTTATCTTTGCCCCAAAAACTTCAAGAAATATTGAAAGGCCAGCAGTGGTGACCAAAAGGATCAATCAGTTTTAACGCTGATCGCCAGGATTTCATTCCTTTTCTTGTCATGCCACAAATAGAGCATTAACCTTAATTCGTGAAGAAAATCATTATAGCATTAGCTGTCTTTTTACCTGGATGCGCCTATTTCGCTGCGAGCTCACTAAAATACAAGAGTTATGTGTTACAGCTCTATTTTCCTTCGACGAAGGAAAACGGATCATTTTATGCTACTCCTTGCGTGATTGATTCAAAAAATGGTCACTGCATTCTTGATACTGGTTTAGATAAATCGCAAATTGCTGAAACTCCCGAAACATCTCAGTTTAATATCATTTCTAAAGTGAAAATTGTTTCAATGTATGGCGAACGAATAGCAACTACGGTTGAGGTTCCAGAGCTAACTTTAGGTTCTGATTTTGTTAGAAAAAACTTTCCTGCAACAAGAAGTAATTCATTTCACGATCTACCTGAGTACCTTGCAGTACTTGGAGCTGATGTTTTGATCGGTACAAATTTTATTTTCGATTTTGGGGCAGGTGAAAACAACCCTGCAAAACTCATCCTTGAACCTACCTATCATGAAGTGGCCGCCTATCAATTTCAGGAATTCGATACTATTCTAGAGGACGTGCGATTTATTACCATCAGACTAACAATAGAAGGTAAGAAAATAAAAGCAGTATGGGATACGCATGCTCCGGTCTCTGCTTTTAGTACAAGATTTATAGAAGCCAATTCAAAGTATTTTAAAATTCTTGAGTCTAGAAATGACAAAGATGCTCATGGAATGAATGGAAAACAAAATTTTTATCAACTTTTAAAACCTGTTTGTATAACTGCTAAATACTGTCCTTACGCTATGAACTACGTTGTTGAGCATAAGCTTGGTCTTATCGGTAAAGAATTTGAGGATATAGACGCCATTTTGGGGAATGATTTTATATTGAGCTTTAACTGGTATTTCGATTTTAAGAACCGAAAATATTTTGCTAAACCACGGTAAAAAAGCAAATCTTAAGACGAACTTATCCACTGCTACTTGGCACATTTGCTGACGACTAAGTACTATATGAAATCAAAAAATGATATCTTAACTATTCTAGCAATAGGGGTGTCATACTTCTTTATGGCAACGACTTTTACCTGCTCAAGCGAGCTATCGCCTTCAGCCCAAGAGTTGTACAAGAATTTTTTTGCAAAAACCAGCGATTTAAACTTTTAAAATAATTTGAATTTTAGACTGGTCCCCACTTTAGTGTCTTTAAAGACTATATTCGATTATATAGCTCTGGAGTGTCATGGAGATTAGGGCGTGTCCTCATTTGACTGGACCAACTTCAGGTCGCTAGCCTAGTTGATTGATTCAATTTGATGAGAAAAACACGACTTTCGGAGGGGTTTTGCATGGATAGTACACCTTTTACACATTCTTTTTGGGAAGAAGT
>DDVI01000008.1 GCA_002345205.1 Bdellovibrionaceae bacterium UBA2316
CAACACATTTGGAACGATATCAATTTATAAGGCTGAAATTCGATTGTGGCATGACGATCGATATTTGCCCAGAGATCATTAGAGTACATTTCAACATAAAGTGCCGCCAAAAATTCAGAATAGAAGTTTTCGGAAGCGAAGCTAAATTGACGTGATTGAAAATTATTGATGATTTTCACGATGTTTTTCGTTTTTAATTTCTTAACGGCTTTCTTGATCCCACCCGGGCCGTGGTTGTAAGCCGTAATCGCTAAAGGCCATGATTTAAACATGATCATGTAGTTTTCTTTCATTAGCTCGGCAGCCGCCTCCGTCGACTTTAATGGCGAACGACGTTCATCGATATGATCGTTAATAACAAGGAATTTCTTTCCCGTTCCGTCCATAAACTGCCATAGACCTGCAGCTCCGACTTTACTTGTAGCCAATTTATTGAAGCTACTCTCGACAAGAGGCAAACGCGCGATCTCTTTTGGCAAACCATGTTCTTGAAAAATTCGTTCCATATGGGGCATATAGCGATTAGAAACGGATAGACCTTTAGAGAAAAAGTCTTTCTGACCCGTTTGCACGCGCACGCGCTCTGCGGCTCTGCGAACGTTTTTAACTAATGACCCAGGCAGCGTTTGTAATTGATCGACCCATTGCTTTTCGCGCTCTGTAAGTTCTGGTAAGTCTTTCTTTTTTAGTTTTTTAGCTAATGTTCGTAATTCACTACGTACGACATTTAACCGAATGCGTGTCTCTTTGTCTGCTTTTTCTGGATTAATCCATGGAAAACGTTGCGGACGATTCAAAATTTCAGAGATATTATATATCTCGTACTGAATCCACGGGAAGTCCATATGATGGATAATCTTGTTAGTAGAATCATATTTAGAGTAAACCTCAAACCAAAAGCCCACACGTTGTTCTAACCCCTCGGGGACAGCAAAATCAGGATCAATCAGATTTTTGGGATCCTTTAATATGTCTTCTTTTAATAGACTAGTTGAGGTGCTAGGGTCTTGAACTGTAGGAATTGGAGTCACTTCGAAGAGCGCCGTTTCGGAGTCTACATATGAAGAATTTTCAATGACAACAGCTAAAAACAAGCCTAAAACAAGAAAAATTGCATACTGAGACTTATTCGACTTATAATTTTTATTCATACAGAATCATAGAGCAACCAATATGCCAGAATTTAAACGTGTACTAGCCATAGAAACCAGTTGTGACGATACTTCTGTGGCTGTCGTTAATTCAGACAACCATGTATTAAGTATGATGGCAGCTAATCAGGACAAGGATCACGCTTTATACGGTGGAATCGTCCCCGAGATCGCCAGTCGCAACCACACATTCACGTTATTGCCGCTCGTAAAGCAGGTGTTGAGCCAGGCTAATATGACCTTACAGGAAATCGATGGTATCGCTGTTACAAATAGACCGGGCCTTATCGGCGCTCTGATTGTGGGTTTAACGTCGGCTAAAAGTTTAGCGATGTCCTTAAATATACCGTTTATCGGCGTAAATCATTTAGAAGGACATTTATTAGCACCGTTCCTGAAAGATGCGACGTACGCGCCTCCTGAGAATTTTAATTTTCCGTTTTTAGCGTTAGCGGTGAGTGGTGGACACACAAGTTTATACCTTGTTCATGATTTTGGAAAATACGAAATCATTGGTCGCACCAAAGACGATGCTGCTGGTGAAGCGTTTGATAAGTTTGCCAAGATTCTGGGTTTCGACTTTCCAGGCGGAGTAAAAATTGATCGTTTGTCACAAACAGGTGATCCTAAATTCGTAGATTTTCCTCGGGGTTTAATTGACGAGAAGACATTGGACATGAGCTTTTCGGGTTTGAAATCATCGGGCCTAAGATATGCGCAGTCAATTACCGAAGAGTTTAAGAACCAAAATATCAATTCAATCTGCGCGTCGTTTCAAGAAGCGATCGTCGATACATTGGTAACTAAATTAAATTTAGCGTTTAAAAAATATAAAGTAAAAAACATAGTTTTAACCGGCGGAGTCAGCGCAAATTCCCGTTTGCGTGCGAAGACTCAAGAATGGGCATCTCGACGTGGAATCACGTTAGCTATTCCGCCATTACGATATTGTACAGACAATGCGGCGATGATCGGTATTGCTGGAATTCAGCGATTAAATCGTGGTGAACGATCAGATATGCAAACTGGGCCAAAACCTGACTATTTAAAAACCGATTTTGTGAATGAGTATTAAATGACAGTTAAAGAACGTTTAGATCTGTTTTTCTCGAAGTTTCCGGTTGAAGCTAAAAAAGCTTTAGGGCAAAATTTTTTGGTTTCTGATTATGCTGTAAAAGAAATGATTTCGTGTTTAAAAGAACACTCGTTTGAAAGCGTTGTAGAGATTGGTCCAGGCCCCGGTGCATTGACTGATGTATTGAAGTCTTTAGATACCAAATTAACGGTATTGGAATTAGATAATTTCTTTCACGAATACTGGGTGAGTCAAGGTTTACGCGCCATTCATACGGATGCTTTACAGTGGGATTGGAAAACGGAAATTAAGGATCCTTCGAAAACAGTTTTGATCAGCAATCTTCCCTACCAAATTTCTTCGGCAATCGTAATCGATCGTTCAATGGATGAGGTTCCGTTGAGTGCCATGATTTTAATGTTCCAAAAGGAAGTGGCTCAAAAAATTCGAATGAAATCAAAAACATCTGAATTTGGCTTGCTGAGCGTAATTGCGCAAGTATTTTGGACTATTGAAACTGTTTGTGATTTAAGTCCCCGCGATTTCTTGCCGGCGCCTAAGGTAGCTAGTCGAGTCCTTTCGTTCAAAACAAGGCCCAATTCCATTGAAGACAAAAGATCATTTCTAACATTTTGCAAAGCCGGTTTTGCGCAAAAGCGAAAACTGTTAAAAAAGAACTTATTGACCTTAAATCAAATGGATCCACAGAAAATTATTGCCTCTTTCCAGAAATTAAACTTGAATGAGACGTCCCGCGCGGAAGAGCTGTCCCCAGATCAATGGGTGGCACTATATAAAGATTTAGGTTTTAAGTGAGTATTTTAGTTATTCAAGACAATAAGAAAGCCCGATTCGATTACGAGATCCTTGAGGTCATTGAGGCTGGTATTGTTTTAATGGGAAGCGAAGTTAAGTCCCTCCGTGATAAAAATATTCAGTTAAAAGATTCGTATGTTTCGTTTTCTGATGGAGAAGCATTTCTTCAAAATGCGCATATCAGCCCTTACCAAGCCAGTAGCTATAATAATCACGCTCCGGAAAGGCTACGTAAGCTTTTATTAAATCGTAAAGAGATCAATCAGCTGATGGGTAAAGTGCAAGAACGTGGTTTATCTGTCGTTCCCTTGAAGATTTTTTTCAAAAAGGGTCTTGTAAAGTTAGATTTGGGGCTCGTGCGTGGTAAAAAAACTCATGATAAACGTCAAAGTATTAAAGAGCGCGAATCAAATAAGAGTCTGAAGCAAACGCTGCGTCACTCTCGATAGACTATTATATTTAGCCGGCTTTTTTGTTCTTTTTAGATGTGGCTTCGACCAGTGGAAGTACGTTCGTTCCTTTGCCCTCATTGAGCCCACTTTCGGCGCGGGCGATATCGTTAAAGTCGATTCCCAATTGCTTACATTTCATTTGTACGAGCTTCTGCCAAGCAAGTAGTGAATCTCTGTTGTTTTGATCGATATTTAAACTTCGCAAAATTTCCAATTCCTGTTCCGTGTTGCTGCGTAGCACGCGGTAGAAATATTCATAGTTTATTTTGATTGAATTCAGTTCACTTTTGTTCGCATCAAATACGATTGGGTCCTTGAAGTTACCGATCATTAGTTGTTGAAGATGGTCTTCGATCTTTTTTATTGGTTTAATCGTATTGGATGTAAATTTCTTTCCAAAATACAAAATTAAAGAAAACGATAAAGCACCACCGGAAATGCAATACATCCACAACCAAGACTTTTCTTGATATAGATTTGTGATCAACGTCGGGTAGGTGTTGAACGCAATTGATTCAAAAAAATAGTAGTTACGCGAGAAAAAGAAAATTAACGGAATTGAAAACAGCGCAAATGCAAAAGCAGAAATACAAGCAAATATCAGGACATAGTTCCATTCAAACTGATTATCATGCCAGCTTTGTTGCGGCTTCTGATGAATGTTTCTATTGAGTAATTTTCTTGGCCCTAAAAGCATATTAACTCATCGGAAAGGCCGGATAAAAGATGATTGCCTACGGCAAAGAAAAGGCTAAACTAGACGATATGAGTAGATATTTTATATTTTTATTTGGACTTTTATTCTTAATTAATTGCTCCTCTACGGAAGAGAAAAAAACAGCGCAGCCTTTGGTCGAGGATAAATACAGACTTAAGGAGGATCGCGAAGAAATAAGTAAATTACGCGAGGAAATTCCTGAGGACAAGCGTCAAGAAAATGATGAGATAGCGTTGAATCTAAAATGGATGAATGAAAAACGTTTAACTCCATCAGAGGTTCGTAATCGTTTTTCTCAACTCGCGTCACGCAAACGTCGAGTTTTCAATCAAGACTTAAATAAAGGTCGCCAGGAGTTTTCGAATCAAGAACGTAAAGCCCGCAAAGAATTTGATTCTAAAATGAAAGACGAACGTGATTCTATTCGCGGTTATACCAAACGTACTCCGAAAGAAAAAAAGGAGTTAATGGACGAACTCGAAATTAAAAGAAAAGAATTTAATCTAGGGCAGAAAAGTCAGCGCGATGCCTTTGAGGAAGAGGTAAAAGACAAAAAGAAAAATTTCGAAGATTACATGAAGCAAAAGCAAGATGAATTCAATGCCGACCTAAAGACATACACCGGTGAGTTCAACGATAAAAAGAAAGAAGAAAAAGAAAAGCAGAAATTAAAGGACAAAGAAAAGCTAGAAGGCAAAACGGATACTAAAGAGCTGAAAAAAATTCGTTTAGAAACAGAAACTCAGTAGTTATTTTTTAAGTATTCATTTTCTGGAAGAAGTTGCGGTACAATTCCATATTAATGCGAGATAAGCGTTTTTCATTATCGCTGTTCAGATTGTAGAATTGGAAGCCATAGAAGAATAAATCAAGCTTTCTATCGTTGATTGTCTCTGAGCCTTCGTTGCGATGGCGCAAATGTGATTTTAAGATCAGTGGATCGTGACCCGCAACTTGGATTTCCATATCGACTTCGTCGCCCACTTTAAATGATTCAGTTTTCTGATGAGATGCGACTCTGATGCCGGTCGTACTTAGATCGAAAACGCGACCAGAGAACAAGCCAGTATTGTTTTTGATAATCACTTTTGAGGATAAACCAGTGGGAAACTTTAGGCGATAGTTTTCGCGCCTTTGAATCATGTAGAAATCACTGTCTAAAATCAAACATGGTGTGCCGTTGTCGACGGTATAGTGACATTTAAAAATGTATAACTTTTCTCTTTTATAGAGGAACTGACAAATAAGTTCGTCAGTTTTCAGAATGGCGAGTTCTTTTAGGTTAAATCGGACATGCAGTCGATTCTGGCCTTTGAAAAAAATTGGACGTACGGAGAAAAGTTCATTCATTGACTTACAAAGGATATCTTCAGGATTAGAGACTAGGTCTTTTACGATGCCGTCTTTTTCCTCAGGAGTCAATTTCTTAAACTGATCATCTTTGTTAAGTACGTCCATAATCCATTATGCAGCTTTAGGCGCAGTCACCGGTTGGCAGATGCCTTTTTGGCCAAGAACATTTCCAAGTGTTGCCCAGAATGTTTCTTTGTGTTTTGTTTCGTTTGGTGTGAATTTGATTTTTGGAAAATCGCCTTTTGCATAGTGTTCACAAAAGGTTTCCTTGTTGCCGTTTCTTACGATTTTTAACATCATGCTGAAGTGGTCGTTTGTGAAAGTTTTATTGTCGACCAAAATTTGTCTAAGACCTTTTTCTGGAGTCATAGATAAAAAATCATGCATTTCGCTTGGATCATATTGAGACATAGTATGTCCTCCCATATAGACCTATCGGATATTTAAAAAAAAATTGCAGTGAAAAACTCAGATTTTTAGTGCAGACTAAGTTTCGAATTCAAAATTTTTTGAAAAGTAATTGGACACTTTGTGATGCATAAGAAAGAAAAAACGACAACGACGATTCGTTCACTCAGCGGTTTGGTAAATTACCATGGTTTCGTGATTGGCGTCAGCGACGAGTTCTATGGTCTTTTTGTCCGTGGCGCCGAAGATGATGTCTTTCATAATTTTTCTAATTTTCCGGAAGGAACTAGTTACAAAGAACAAAAGAAATTAAAGCCTGATTTTGAAAGTCTGTCGTTAATTACAATTGATGGAAGAGACTTTGTCGTTGCATTTCCGTCGTTGTCTAAACCAAATCGTGATTATGTTGGAATTTTTGAAGTGTCAGTGAAGAATGAACAGTTTCAGATTCAGAGTCATAGAAAATACAAGGCCGAACAGCTTTTAACGTTGCTGTCAGCATCATCTAATGAGTTAAATATTGAAGGTCATGTTTTTTTTGACAATAAAATTTTTTTATTGAATCGTGGCAATCAAAAATCAGAGAATGAATTTATAAAAATTGAAAATGGCATGGGCTGGCTTCGTCATGCTATTAATCAAACTTCCGATGCAGGCTTTCACTACATAATATCTAGAGATTTTGTAAATCTAGGGGACTACGATGGACATCCGATTCATTGGACAGAAGGCATTTGGGATGAGCAGTCGATTTTGTTTTTGGCAACGGTGGAAAAAACAGACAACGCCTATGATGACGGAGATGTTTTGGCGAGCTTTATAGGGCGCTTTGATTTTAAGTCTAATAAAATATTAGGTTTACAGAAAATTCTGGACTTCAAAAAGGCGGAGGGGGTTTGTCGATGGCAATCGCGTTATTTGGTGTGTATTGATTCTGATTCTGCAGAAATGGCTAATGAGTTTTATAGCTTACCCCTTGACGTACTAGATCGGTCTCGTTAGCCTTAAAAAGAGTCAGAACAAGGAGACCATTATGTTAAAGATTCTAGGCGCATTGTTATTACCTTTGATGTTACAGGCCGCATTGCCACCAGCGCAAAAAATCCAAAAAAGTCTTATTGTTGATCAAGGTGCTATCAGTGGTGGTGTAGCGGGGAACGGCTTTTCAATGTTAAAAATGCAATTAGTGTCTATGCCAAATGTCAAAATGGAAAGGTATATTTTCGATATTGGTGATTTGAAAGGCAATAAAGTAAAGGGTCTTCCTGGTTTTTATCATGTTCAATTGGTCAAGAATCCACCTCAAGTCGTAGTCGATTTCTCGCAAATGCCGGTTTCAAGAGTTTTTGAAAATGATTTAACCAAAACTCTTAAGAAATCAGTCTTAGTATCAAGTGGAAAATTAGTTTCTGATCCGACGGATAAAACATTAACTATGGTTTTGAAACTTAAAAAACCAGGTAAAATGAAAGTTATGCAAGTTAAAGGCGAAAAAGACACTAGCAAATTAGTAGTGGATATTTATTAGATAATTAAATGAGGTTTCTTTGTACGCGAAAATCGCAGCTCTTCTTTTTTTTACTGCCATAATTTCGGAAGCCCGCGTACTTAATCTTAGTGAAGAAAAATTTGCGAGTTATTTTGCACTAGAGGCAGGTAGCTCGTTGTTAAAGACGACTCCATTCGATCAGAATTTAGCCAGCGTTGATTCCTATTCAGACGAACACAAACTTAACCTTGGAGGCGAGTTTGGCTTTGTGTATTCTTCACCTTATATCGCATGGCGATTTTCCTTCGAAATTTTAAAGCCCTCTAAATTGCAAGATGTGCAGGGCCTTGCCGGAACGACAGCACAATATGTGGTTTCTTCGGATGTAACAGCCGTGGCGCCGAAAATTGGTTTGCAATTTCATTTGAACAAAAAGCCTAATAACCGCCTTTATCTGTACGGCTATTACGGAACGTCTAACTTAACTATGACAGAGACATATAGCTCAGTGGTTTCGCCGAACGCAGATCATGTTATTGAGGCAAAAGGCTCATCGACAGCAGCTGGCGGCGGGCTTGGATTTGAGATGAGTTTCGTAGATACAACGGCTATGGTTATTGAAATGGGTTATCGAAGTTTATCTTTCACCGAAATTAAATATTCTAAAGATGTAACTACATTTCAAGGTGCTAAAACGGTAGGCGAGGCGCTTACAAATTTGAATGGGGAAAACCGCAGTCTGAACTTTTCAGGCTATACTGTGTCTATTGGGTTTAGGTTCTGGCTTTAGTACAAGTTGTTGATAGTGTCTTTGTACTTTTGATCTAATAGTTTTCGCTTAACTTTTAATGAATGAGTTAAAAAGCCATTTTTGACTGTGAATTCTTCAACGATAACTTGATATTTCTTTACTGACTCATGATTAGCCAATTCGGAATTAACTTTAATTACATGACGACGAATTTCATCTGTAAATTTGGTATTGGTTATTATTACATTGATTTCAGTGGAGCCAATGCCGTTGTCTTCTGCCCATTTTTTTGCATACTGATGATCTAGACTTAAAAGAGCTATAATATATTTTTTCTGATCGCCATGTATTAGAACATTTCCAATTAGTGGATTAAGTTTCAGTAGGCCTTCAATTTTTTGAGGAGCTACGTATTTTCCATTGGCCGTTTTGATCAAATCTTTCTTTCTATCCGTTATACGCAAGTGGCCGGAGGGAGTCAGCTCACCGATGTCACCAGTTTTAAACCAACCGTCAGTAAAAGCGTCCGCGGTTGCTTTAGGGTTTTTGTAATATTCTGGTGTAACCTTGTCGCTTTTAAGAAGAATTTCGCCATCATCGGCAAACTTAATTTTTACGTCGCCAATGGGTTTTCCAACTGTGCCGATCTGAAAATCAAATGGCGTATTAACAGCGATGGCAGCCGTTGTTTCAGTCAGGCCATAGCCTTCTAAAATCATGACTCTGCAACGTGCGAAGAATTCAGCGATAGCTGGATTTAAAGGAGCCCCGCCACTGACACAGAATCTAAGCCTATTTCCGAACGCTTTTTTTACTTTATTTAGGACAAGTCTTTGCGCAACTTCGGCTATTGCCCATTCTTTAATTGGCACTATTTCAAAATTACGAACTTTTTCAATTTTAATTTTAGATTGGTTCAGAGCCCAATCAAATAGGATTTGTTTTATTTTATTATTTTCTACACTAGAAAGAACGGCGATATATACTTTCTCGAAAATTCTAGGTACGGCAAAGATGAAGGTGGGGTTAATTTCAACTAGATTGCTTTTAATTTTTTCCATGCTTTCAGCAAACGCCATCTCATATCCAAAATGTGAATGAGCCCAATTTTCAATCCGTCCAAAGACATGAGCAAATGGAAGGAACGTTAATGTGCAATCTTCAGCGGTTGCCTGGCAGGTTGTAAAAGCCTCAACGACTTCACTGATGATTTGCCTATGGGTAAGAACAACACCTTTTGGATTTCCGGTGGTACCGCTGGTGTAAACAATGGTAGCCATAGTATCCATTTTAATTGTGTTTATAGACGCCTTAATTGCTTTGGTATCTTCAGGTGCCAGTTTGCTTTCTAGAAGTGCATCCCAATGTTTTAACGGAGAGTCTACTAAATCAAACTTATCAATAATCACAACAGTTTTAACGGTCGGGCAGGAACTACTGATTTTTTCCCATACCCGAACCTGGCTTTTATTTTCCAGGAAGAGAACTTCGATTTCTGCATGGTTGATTATATAGGCCATTTCATCGTGGGTAACGGCGGGGTAAATAGGAACTAATACTCGTTTGGCGCACTGGGCGGCCAGATCGATCACGCTCCATTCATATCGAGTGCTTGCGACGACTCCGACTCTGCCAAGTTCTGTAGATATCGTTGTCCTTAGAAAGTGACTAATTTTAAATATGTCTCTTTGATATTCGGCCCATGAGATTTTAGACCATTCGCCTTTCGCTTTCACTTGAAAGGCGTTTTTATGAGACCGCAAATGAAAATCGGCGACAGTGTAGGGCAGTGGTTTTGCTGACATTATTAATCGACTCTCTTAAGAACCATTTCAAGTGTGCGACGAGTATTTTCTTGAACATTTATAACTTCGCGAGATTTGAAGCCTAAAGAGTTTGTGACTTCAACAACCAAATTCTGATTTGCAGGAACTTTAATTTCTTGTCTTAACTTGTAGTTACTTTCGCTTTTATTGTTAATAACAATCGTATAGTCACCGCCGGCATTCGGTACATCGATAATTAATCGCGCGTACTGTTCTTCTTGTAGATTCTCTTTAATAATCATGTTTTCGCCAGTAATCACTACAGATCGATCTACATCGAAATAGCCTTGCTTTCTAAAGCGTACGCGAACGTCACCCTTAGATGGAATGTCTACTTTCGTAGGTGTGCGGCCTGAATATACATTATCCAAATAGATTTCGGCTTGTCTAGGCTCTGAATCAAAATGGATAGAATATTTTTTTATACCAGCAACTGTGCTAACCGGAGTTTTTGATACAACTCCGATGGCTTCACAAATGGCTTTGTCGCCGTCTTTACAGCGTGCCACGCAGTCTTTACTTTTAGGTTGAGCTTTACACATCGCCACTGGAGATGGAGCCGGATCACCCGGTGAATGAGATGAATTAGCCCCTTCACCCTTGTAAACAAATTGATACCAAGAAAGACCACCGATAACTAACGCGGCCATTAAAACTGGCATCAAGAAACTAGATTCTTTTTTAGTACGTGTTTTTTCAAAATTATATCGAGTCGCGCGGGTCTTAGGTGTCGATGATGATTGTGATAGAGACGTTATTGATGTGCGTCCTTTATTTGGCTCGTCCTGACGGCTGTCGCGTTTTTTTAACTTAACATCGATATTTTCATTAATGTTAACGTTAAGATGTACATTCTCGACGGCGTTTTCCATACCAGAACTAACTAAAATAGGGCTACTTTCTGGCTGTTTTTTGTTACCGGTATTGTCACTGTTAGCTTGACCTTGATTTTTAAATTTTTCATTTACGCGTGTGATCGTATTCGACTCAACACCATCTTGATTGGCCTGAATGTGAGAGAATTCTACCAATTTCCCTTTTTGTTCAGAGTAGGCATCAGCAAATGCGTGCTTAATGAAGACGCTGAAGTCTTGTGGAGAAAATTCTGGATAGTGTGTATTCAAGAATCTATTTAGGTCACGATGTAATGCCGCTGACGTTTGGTAGCGTAGATTTTTATCTTTTGCTAAGGCTTTGCTTACGATCTTATCTAACTCTGGGTGAATAGAAGGATCGATTTTTCTTAAAGACGGAATACTAGATTCGCGAATTTTTCTTAAGATAGCGGCCTCGGAGCTGCCAGAGAATAGACGGTCTTTAGCTAATAATTCCCAAAGAACGATACCTAACGAAAACACATCTGTGCGTAAATCGATATTTTGTCCATCAGCCTGTTCTGGACTCATGTAACCGAATTTACCTTTTAATGTACCAGCTTTAGTAGCTTCTAGTTGGGTTTCTGCTTTTGCGATACCGAAATCGATAATTTTGATTTCGCCTTCGAAGCTGACCATTACGTTTTGCGGGCTCATATCACGGTGAGTGATATTAAGTGGCTTACCAGTTGTCCCATCAAGACAGCGATGCGCGTGATCGAGTCCGGCAGCTACCTCTTTAATAATGTAAACAATTTGGTCTACTTGAAAATGGTTTGCTTTCTTTTTAAGTTCGTTAAGAATTTGTCTAAGGTTGCGTCCTTCAACATATTCCATAACTAGATAGAATTGATTTCTTTCGATACCAAATTCATGAATGTGAACGACGTTGCTGTGATTTAAATTTACAGCAATCTTCGCTTCCTCTTTGAACATTTCGATGAATTCTTCATTATCGGAATATTGCGGCAAGATACGTTTGATTGCGACAAACTTACTTACGCCATTGGCACCTGAATTCTTTGCAAGATACACCTCGGCCATACCGCCAGAGGCAAGCTTTTCAAGAAGGACATATTTACCAAAACGTTCAAAAGAGTGAGCCATTTATTCCTTTCTACTGCATTTATTTATCGGTTTTTAAATTGCTACCTTAAGATAAGTTTGTTGTTTTTAGCCTTGACCATGGTCCAAAAAAAACCGGTTAGAGCAAAAGATTTACAGGACAGACTAGTTAAAGATGTCTCATAATGGGATTGCGGGGAGGTCTAGTGCTTTGGATTGGGA
>DDVI01000082.1 GCA_002345205.1 Bdellovibrionaceae bacterium UBA2316
ATTTTGATACGAAAAATCCCGGCGGACCTTCACCGAACAAATACTAGACGATCGGCTAAAGTTAGACACCCTGGTTTTATATCAGATTCACACGATTTAAAAATCTCTGTAAGAGTTTTGGAGTGTACATTGTTTCACGTCGAGACAAACCAGTTGGTATCTGTTTTGATGGTATCTATTATTATGAGGAAGCTTAGTTTTTTTATCTCATTTTTAGTCATCAATGCGTTTGCAAACAATGCATCGTATTTTCCCGCGGATATAGAAAAAGCTAGAGCCTCTATATTAGAGGTTCCGTATTCATTTAGTTCAGAACCCATTGATATTTCTTTGTTCGCACGTCGTCCGATGTCGGGTTTAGATGCTGCTAATCAGCCTTATACGATTCCAATGGGATCAAATATTTTAATTCAAACAACGGCGGACCAAATTTACGAAAGCTTCAAACGTAATATGGAAACAGAGAGTATGTTTTCTAGAATCGGAACCCGAGAAACCATGACTATGGAAAATCCAGAGGCTGTCCGTATTCGTGCTACGTTGATGGAACTGATTCAATTAAAAATGCAGGAAAATGCAATCGATCGTATGGGCGGAGGAACATCCAAAGCTCAACGTGAAATGGTTGAAGTTCGTGTAAAGAAAGAAGGCGAAGCTGAAAAGAAAATTAAAGTAGCACCGGAAGATTTACAAAAAGCAATTAAAGATGAATCGGTTGTCGTTGAAGAAGATGAAATTATCTCACCAAGAACGGCATCGGATTACGATGGTTCCGATACGTGGGAAGTAAAAAAGAAAACAGAATCGGGACTATGTCTATTCTGCGATAAAAAACTAGATAATCTTTCAAGTAAGCTAGAGTTGGATGCGACGAATGCCTATATCTTGGCGACATATGCGCCGTACTCAAAAGATAAGCAAACAGTACAAATGATTGAATATGCTAAAAAGAATAAGCGTGATCCAAAAGAGTATAAAAAATCAAAGTTTAAATGGTGCTATCGTTACGTTAAAAATGCGTTACTGAATGCCAAACTAACAAGTAAACGCTTAGAAGGCGTATTGCCACGTAATGCGGGCGATAAATTAAAGGCTGAAGGCTTTACGAATATAATGGATGATCCACATTTGATAGGGAAAATTACGGATCCATCGCAGGCACCAAAGGGTGCAATCTTGGTGTATGAACCAAATCCAATTACGCGCGTCGTGCGCTCGTCAGATAAGGATAGTAAGCGTGATATAGTTGCCCCAGATGCAGGGCATATCGAAATCAAAACCGAAGATGTAGGTAAAGGCGGATTCGTCAGTGACTACTACAGTGAGCGTTCAAGAACGGGCAAGGGCCTAGTCAGTGACGATCGCAAGTTAATCGGTATCTATGTGAAGAAGTAGTTATCGGGTTCTAGCGCCAGTAGCTGCCGGTGTGCGGATAGTTTGAACATCGGCCTTGTTGTACCATTCCATTTCACTACACGCTTGTAAGTATCCGAATAGGTTTTGCGCTCCTAAAGTGTTGGCTTCACCTAAGTTCATTTTTTTTGATCTCCACGTGTTGGAGGTCCTTTTGATATCCGAATTGAAATCCTTTTCTAAACTCGTAGATTGTTTTCCATTTTTCAAAGCATTTGTAAACGCATCGGACATTGATTCGCATGTTTTTGCGATGGCTTTAGCTTCGGTAGCGTCTTTTGCTCCAGCAACGGCCGTCATCTGCGTACACAACGATTTTGAAACCACGTAGCAATCTAGGTCCTTACAAATCGTACGACGAGTTAGTGTGTTGCTCTCATCAAACACCGAAATATCTGTCCAATCGTCACCGTTCCCGTTGTGCCATTTTTATCGAATTTCCATTTATCTTGTAGAGGACTCTTAATAGTTTGGGAGTAGCCTAAATTGGTAAGGTGGTTTAAATTCGTGTTATCAAAGCTAGTTACACCAAAATTATAAACAGTAGTTCCAACCTGACCATTGGATTTATCGGTCCACATATAGTTTCGTCCTGCGCGGTATTCCATACTTGCGCTAGCTAAATTCGCTATTGCTGAGACAAAGATGACAAAGTTAATTATTTTCATAAATTATCCTTATTTAAGTTCTATAGAGCTGCAAATCGGTAACTCTTTTCAAACCAATCATCCTTGTTATGGTATACAAGTTGAATTTTAGTAGAAAGGGGAGTTCCCTTAAATCGGTCGCGATAGTCCATCAGCCAATTCTCGATGCTTTCATCATCAAATGAAACGCGTTTTAAATCATTTAGAATACGGTCAGACCATAGCAAACTAGACGTGTACATTTTTGATTGCTTGTTTGTCAGTAGGTATTGATCCAATAAATAGATTCCTACCTTCCAGCAGCCACAACGGAACACATCATGGATCCATGGCAAATCCATATTATTCAGATCATAGTAGGTGAAGCTTTCTTTGATATCCGCCATGTCGAGCTGATTAAATGCTTTCGCCATGGGATGCATCGACGTAAACGAGGTCTTTGACACCCAGTATGTTAGAAGACTTGGCAAAAGTTCTTTTTGATATTGGCGTTTATCTGTTTCCGATGCTTCATTGTAGTTTCGAATAAATATTTGCCCTAGGACGAAATTGGCTAAATTGTTTTTTAAATAGGTCTGTAATTCTGCAACCGGTAGCTTAGATTTATTTTTTTCCGATCGATAAAAATTAAACTCGAAGTATGATGAAAACGGATAGGGACTAGAGAAAAACTGATCAATCAGCAACCCCATGATGAAAGAAAAACCAAATACCAGGAAACTAAGTTTTGGCGACATTTGGGTTTTATAGAGCGGAATTAACAACAATGGAATTTGAAATACAATTGCAGGAAGGGAGTAAAACTTTCTTTTAATTTGTATAATCCACATTTGATTCATCGAAAGAATCAAAGTTGCTGAACTAACCAAAAATACGAAGTTGTAAAAAGCGGCACGTTTACCCCAGATAGCAGTACTAATAAAACCGAGCAATAGCACACCACAAGCGATCCACATGGATTTCTTATTAAACTTCGTCACGAGAATTTTTGCAGTTATCATCAGGGCATATACGCCTAAAATAAATGTCATATTCCCTCTAAAAAATGACCGAATCGGGAAGTCCGAGTCGACTGCTGATCACTTTAACGATCTCGGTCGCCGTTTCTTCCAAAGCTCGGTCCGTTACATTAAACACCGGCCACTTGCGGTTTTGTTTAAAAACAGCAGTCGCATATTCAATTTCTTGTAAGATCTGGGATAGTGAGGCGTACTCACCACCTGGATCTTGGCCAAATTTTTCTAAACGGTTTTTTCTAATTCTTTGAAGTGATTCAATATCGATGAGCAGTCCGACAATGCGACGTTGATCCACTTTAAAAACTTCTTCGGGAACAGGAGTGTTAAGGACCATAGGAACATTAGCAACTTTCCAGCCCTTGTGGCTTAGAAAAATGCTAAGAGGCGTCTTGCTGGTACGACTAATACCAAGCAAAATGATGTCGGCTTTATCAAGATCATGCAGTGTTTTACCATCATCATGTTTAACGGTGTATTCAATAGCCTCGATGCGCTTGAAGTAGTTTTCGTTGACGGCACGTAAAACGCCGACCTGTGATTCCGATGCAAATCCAAAATAGCTATCCAAGGTGCCAAGCAAAGGGCCTAACAAATCAAACGATAGAATTCCTTTTTCAGAAGCGCGTTCTTGGATTTTTTTACGCATACTAGGGGACGCTACGGTATGGACGATCATCCCATTACCTGCTGCGCACTCGTCAATTAAAGCATCAATGTGATTTTCAGATCTAACATTCTTGTTTCTAATTATTTGGATGTCGCTTTGGCTATACTGCACCAACGCCGCACGAATCATCGTCGCCGCCGTTTCGCCTGTTCCATCGGAAATAATAGAAATTAAATGTTTTCTACTCATTATCGCAATAGCCTAAAATAATTTGTTCTAAGAAAGCGTCCAGTTTTATGCGTAACCAGGGTTCAGCTTGTGCTGTCGCCACGATCAATGCGTAATCAGAACGTAGTTTGAAAACTAGGACCTCGAATTTTTCAGTATTTTTAATTCCGTATTCTGTTTGCAAGAGTTCTGTTTTGCGTTGATCTGATTTTAAGTGAACCCATTTAAAGCAGGGCGCTTTGGAAATATCCATATGAAATTCTTCTTGAGAAATATCTTGTTTCTGTTCAAAGATATCCTTTTTAGTAAAGCGTATATGCTGCTGATTGATATGAACTAAGCCAGTACATTCAAAGAATGGGGTCAGTTTCGAATACAGCGCTTGAATCTTTAAGTTTTCCGATTCAGGTAAATACGAAAATGGACGCGAGCACCATTTAAAAGATTCTTTGTCATAGAAGTTATTAAAACGACTATCAAAAGCAGATTGAGTTTCTTTGTTAGTTTCAAAAAATGGATCGAATAATTTTGTGAATAATGACATATCCCCTATCGTCGCAAGGGGAGCGTCTAGTTTTCAAGAACAATGGACAAATCTTCTACAGAGCTAATCGAACGCCAAGTCTCGGTGAACTCACTCAAACTAAGGTTGGTAGGCAAAAAAATCCTTAAAGACGGATTTTTCAAATCAAGGTAGAGTTTGTTAATTTGGCTACACCAATTGGCTAGGCCTCCCTTGTACGGGACGAAAGCCGTCCAACGATTTGGAAACTTAGACTTTGTGGGAATTAAAATGATGTCGTCCGGCGACGAACTATATTTGAAGTCTGGTAATTCAGTTTCTTCTAAAATTTCGACCAGGTAGGAATCCATTTTTTTAGATTCTTTTCGGGTCATTTTGCCAGCTAAGAAACTGTTGTACCAATCTAACTTTGATGCAATTTTTGAGTGATCAAAATCTGGAACGATCCATAATTCAGCGCCAGGGTTATAGGACTGATTTACAGAAAGAACGATTAATGCCATTCTTCACGGCTCACTTGATCAAGGATACCGTTAATAAAGCCTGCTGAATCAGTATTTCCATACTTTTTTGCAATTTCAATCGCTTCGTTGATAACGATCTTTTCTGATAATTTTTCGTGACTTAGTTTCATTTCGAAAATCGCGACACGTAAAATGTTTCTATCAACCAGTGCCATACGATCGACTTTCCAGTTACGGCTTACAGAGGAAATTTTTTCATCGATTTTATTTTTAGCATCTGCTACGCCTTTAAGAATCATTTCAGCATATTCGATCGTTTCTGATCCGTACTTATTATCGTACAGGTGCAAAAATGCATTTATAGAAATTTGAGGTGCGAATTCAGATTGAAATAGAAGCTGTAAAGCTAGCTCACGCGCATGTCTTCTGTCTTGGTTCATAACGTCACTTTGATATTTGGATTAAAAGCAGTTAGAGGTAATTGTTCTTGAGATGTATCCGCAAAATCGATTAATTCGGCGTCTTCCAAAGTTTCCACAAATTCTTGAACGTCTTTAAATGTTCTATATACGCTTGCAAAGCGAATGTAAGCTACGTCATCTAGCTGTTTTAATTCCGCCATCACTTTCTTACCTAAAATCCGAGACGACGTTTCATTCTCACCACGTTGAATGATCCATGAAGCGATTTTCTCTACAGTATTTTCGATTTGAGCTAGGCTGACTGGTCGTTTTTGGCAGGAAGCTTGAATTCCCTTAAGGAGCTTTTCCTTACTGAACGGCTCACGACGACCATCTTTTTTAACGACCATTGGGTAACTAAACAAAAGAGTTTCCACCGTGCTATATCGAGCATGGCATTCTAAGCATTCGCGACGACGACGGATAGAACTATCCTTCTGAACGCGCGTATCTAGAACTTTGTCCTCTTTGTGACCGCAGTATGGGCATTTCATATAGATTGGATATACCAAAATTCCATTCCGATGGCGAACTAAAAAACAGGATTCTTGTTATTCGTGGGGAATTGAAATTTGGATTTTTATAACGGCGATAAAGTGTTTTTAAAGGTTCACTCCTGTTACAGTCAATGGCACTAACTCATTAGATATTAAATTCCTAAAAAACTTCGTTATTTTATTAAGTTAGGGGGATTCTGAGCTGATCGAGCGGGGCTTTCATCGAGTTCAATTTGGGTGTTCAGTTTGCCTCCGCGAGGCTTTGCCTCTATCCTATCATCAAAGCGAGGTTTCCTTGAAATTTTTACTTTTTATTTTTAGTGTTTTGCTTGTGACCGAGGCGGCGCTGTCGAATCAGCCGTACCGAGTGGGCCGCAAGATAGCTCAAAATCAATCGGGAAAGGACGCTGAGGCACCTAAAACAGGTCGTCAAAAGGCTCAGGAGTATTTCCAATCGGATGCAGACAAAGCGCCTCGTAGTTCAAGCAGTGTGAGTTCAGGTGATCACTATTTAGCTATTCACGCGAGCAACTACATGAACAGTGAAACGTGGTTGTGGGGACAGAAAGATAAGCAGAAAGACACAGGTAAGTCCGGGTTTGGTGTGACCTACCGCTTTGATGAGTGGGGGCAAACAGATCTTGATGTGCGCTTTGAACTGAACGAGTTCAAAGTCGTAGATCAAAAGCCAGTGAAGTTCACAATTTTGCCAGTCATTGTTTTTCCTGAAGCCGGATCACAGTTTCCGTTGTACTTCGGCGCGGGTGCCGGTTTAGGCGTGTTTTTTAAGCAGATCGATCAAGAAAGCAATCTTTCATTCGACTATCAGCTATTCATGGGTGCTCGATTTTTCAATATCGCGGGCAGTACTGGATTTTTTATAGAGACGGGAATAAAAAATCACGTCCATCTATTGTCAGACGGTCAATTCAATGGCACTTATCTAGCTCTAGGAGCTTTGTTTACATTTTGAAAATTCATAAATTACTTGTCGATAAAATTGTAGTGACCCTGATCTCGATCTTTACTGAAACTATCTACGCCGATAAAGCAATTGAACGCGTATTTAAGGACAACAGAAAATGGGGATCGCGTGATCGTCGTTTTTTTGCCGAAGCCGTATACGATTGCGTGCGTTTCCGTCGTCGTTACTGGTCGTTGGCTGGGATGAATGATCAAGATTATTTAGATCCTAAAGCGATTAATGATCACAGTATCTTTCGCCTTTGGTTGGCTTATTTCAAAGACAAAACTGGGCAGACGCCAGAGTGGGCACCACAGGGCGCCGTTCAAGCGATCAATTTGTCGAAATCTCTGCCGCTAGCGATAGAAACTTCGTTTCCAGATTGGATAGTCGATACATTCAAGCAGTATTATCCCAATGATTTCGAGAAAATTTTAAAATCATTAAATGATACGGCTCCCATTTTCCTTCGTGTAAATGAAATTAAATCTACTGTTGATCAAGTCATCAAAGCGCTTAAGGACGAGGATGTTTCAGTCGAGCGTGTTAAACAAGTTCCAAATGCGCTACGATTATCTGAAAAGAAAAATGTATTTTCGACTCAAGCCTTTCATAAAGGATTTTTTGAGGTTCAAGACGGTGGATCGCAAATGATATCGCTTCTGATGGATGTGCGACCGGGAATGCGTGTTGTGGATGCCTGTGCGGGAGCGGGTGGCAAGAGTCTGCATTTAGCTTCGTTAATGAAAAACAAAGGCAAGATCATCAGCCTTGATATTAACGATCGTCGTTTAAAAGAGCTGCGTGGGCGTGCGACTCGAAATGGAGTCGATATTATTGAACAAAAGGTGATCGACTCACAGAAAGTTATCAAACGATTTGAGAATTCGTTCGATCGCGTACTATTAGATGTCCCGTGCACGGGGGCGGGCGTGATCCGTCGTAACCCCGATGCTAAATGGAAACTTAAAAAAGATGACTTACAAAATCTAATACAAACCCAAAGAGAAATTTTGGGTAGTTATTCGCAGATGATGAAAAAGGATGGCAAACTTGTTTATGCAACATGCAGCCTTTTCCCTGAAGAAAATGAACTTCAAGTGAAACATTTCTTAGCGGAAAACCCAAATTGGAAACTGGATAACGAATTCCATGTTCGTCCCGATACGACAGCATTTGATGGGTTCTATGCTGCATGCTTGGTTCGCACCTAGATAAAAATACCTTATATGTGAAAACAAAAACCGTGATTTGACGGTTTGAATGAAAACTCTTTAGAACGTTAAGCAATTTCATGGAGGGGTTATGAAATTGAAAAATGTTTTTTTAGCGGTGTTCTTTGGTCTTTCAACTACGACATGGGCGGCAGCGGTGCCAAGCCCGCAACAAATCGATCTCGGTGAATACATCGTTACCGATGTGACCGAGCTGTATCCAGAAAATAACTATTACGATCAAACTCAGGAGTGTAGTGATGCTAGCGCTCAGTCGGGGGACACCGGTAGCGGTGCCATCGTTGGTGGCGATTCTGGCGGTGGTAGCGGACTGCCTGTAATTGGGGGATCTGGTGCAACGAGCCCGGGTGGTGGTACGGTCATCGTAGCACCTGGAAACTCAGGTTCTGGCATCGGGGGGATTGGTGGAATCGGAGGCATCGGTAGCATCGGCGGTGTTGGCGGTATCGGCGGCGGCATCGGCACAGGCGGTGGCGGATTGTTTCCTGGAAACTCAGGAATCATTGTCGATCAGATTATAAATATAGGAAATATGGTTTGGTCGATTGTACAGCAAGGCAGACCAACGATGAGAGTCAGTACATACCGTGCCCACGGATTGCCAAAAGGTGTAATGTGCTGGACTGATCTAGAAGAATGGAAAATTCCAAAATCAAAAGTGTTTACAGTCGAACAAAAAACAAAGATAGGACAAAAAGTAGCGAAGTTTACATTCAGAATTAGCTACGTATACGGCGGCAGCTTCAACGGCGTAGGTCAATACTTAGCGAACGTATCTGTAACGCCAGTCGATCTAAGTGTAGGCTGGGGAGTAGACTTCGCATCAGAAGTGCAAATTCCAAGCGTATTCAATATCGGAAAGAAAGCTGATCCACTCGCCGCGATGCAAGTCTTTGTTTATTGGGGCGTCGGCAATGCGCTCAAGATGCAGCAGAAATCACTATTGTTTAACGTCATGGGCGACGGACGTATCGAACAAGCCGCACAAAACTAATGAGTTAAGGTAGCCGTCTCACAATGAGATGTCTGGCGGTTACTCACGCAGTAACAAAATTCGTAACAATCGGCCAAGCTCGACGTTAAGTCGTATAGAATCGAGGCCGATTGGCATACTGGGTGCTTTAGTGAATAGTATGAAAAATTTGGTATTATCTTTAATTGTGTTAATGATTGGCTCATCGGTGATGGCTAAGTCGACGTGTTCGATTCCAATTGATTCGGCATCGGGCGAGTTTAAAGATAATGCCGTTTTGAATGAGCGCCTAAAGAAGCATCAGAAATTAAAAAATATCACCTTTTCTGTCGAGCTTGAAAACCTGAACAGTGAAAAGAATAATAAGATTAATCTGATTTTTACTACAACTCAGTCTAAGAAGTTCGAGACGACCTATAATATGTACAATAAAAGTGTGAACGTTTGGAAAGTAGATTTTTCGACGAGCCAAATTTTTCCACAACTTTTTAAGAACTATTTAAATGTGACTCACTATAATTCCAAATACTATTTTCGAATGTATGATACACCAGCGGAAAAAACGATTGTGAATTTAGTATTTGATTCAAGTCACTGTACAACAGCGCAAAAAACAAATGTTTTATCGCGCGCTAGTGTTTCCCCGTAACCACGCCATAAAATCTTTTAAGTTCTTTTCTTGACCATAGTCATTGGGTTGATAAAAATCCTCGGTAATTTTTAAATCACTTGGCAAGTAATCTTGCGCTACCCAAGATTTTGGGAAATCGTGAGGATATTTGTAGGTCTTCGTTATGTTAGGAATATTACCTGAACGCAGATGATCCGGAATTTCAAAATCAGAATGCTTTTGGAAAAAAGCACGAGCTGCATGAAGCGCTTTGTAAGAACGATTACTCTTCGGGCAACTTGATAAGAACGTTACCACTTGAGCCAGTACAATTTCAGCTTCTGGCATGCCGACTAATTCAACAGCTTGTAAACCATTGATCGCGATGGTCAGAGCCCGCGGTTCTGCATTTCCCACATCTTCAGACGCTAAGATCACTAATCTGCGGGCCACGAATACTGGGTCTTCCCCCGCGTCGATCATCTTCACCATATATAAAAGAGCCGCATTCGTATCACTACCGCGAATAGATTTAATAAACGCTGAAATCGTGTCGTAATGTTCAGAGCCTTTTTTGTCGTAGGCGATATATTTCTTTTCTAACAGAATTTCTAAATCGCTCATTGGTGATTTGTCATTTACGTTGGAATAGAACAGAGTTTCGATCAAATTGTAAAAACGACGAACATCACCATTTGAAATGTCGATAACAAATTGCAAAGCTTCGTCAGTTAAAAAATGATCGCAATCAGCTTTTAATTGCTCGCAGGCTTTGGTGTATAACGATTGTAGAACGTCTTTTTCTGGTTTTGTAAATGTGATGATACGTGATCGGCTCAGTAAGGCGCGATTTAATTCATAGTTTGGATTTTCAGTCGTCGCACCAATCAAAATGAAATGGCCCGCTTCTGTGTGGGGTAATAACGTATCTTGTTGGCCTTTGTTTAAGCGATGAATTTCATCGATGAATAAAACAGTTTTCTTTTGATACAGACGTTTACGTTCCAGTGCTTCGTCCCCAATGGTTTTCATTTCTTTGGTGGATAGGTCCGTCGCATTTTTTAGTAAGAATGTGTACTTTGTCTCTTTTTCCAGCAAACGTACAAATGTAGTTTTGCCAGTTCCTGGAGGTCCCCATAAAATCAAGTTAGGGAGGAAGTCTTTCTCTAGCCAAGTCTGAATAGGTAGACGAGTCAGCGTCGAGCCGGCCGTTTTCATAAAATCGGCTAGGGTCTTGGGTCTTAGGATCTCTGAAAGAGGAACGCCGAGCGGGCTATCATTCGAATGATTAAACAAATCCATAGGTAATATTGTGTTTAGTACAAAAATCCTTTGGCTTCTATGAATTAATCATATTGCATCACAATATACATAGTTTTTTGCCCTTTCCCCAAACCCTGTGGCCTGCCGTGAGTATGCAAAACATCTGATCGTTGCTGCTGTTGGATCTTGGAAAGCAACTAAATCCAATGATGATTGGTCTAGCGGCGTTAAGTGTGTTTCTTCTGTGGATGTAACACGGACGCTAGATTTCTAATTGACATAGAGTAGGTGCATACTTTGAACTACTCCTATGAAAACAAAACTTATTTTATTAGCCGTTGTTTTAGTATTGAGTCCGAAGTTATTTGCGCAAAAAAATGAGTTAGCCAAACTCACATATTCGTCTGACACGATATTGGACTATGTCTTAGCTAAGAAAAAATTAGTCAGGAACCCTGCGCTTGCGGTGCCCGAGATCCTCCTTGAAAGCGTGACTCCTTTGGAAGTTTTTCAAACTGCCCTACACGAGCAGTGGAACTTTTTACCGGAGTTTTTTACAAACGCCTACAGTGTTAAAAGCAACCGCATTTTTCTAATGGATAAGAAATCTTATTACGACCGATTAAAGCGCTGTATAGATGATTCGTTGGCGCACGAGCTGGTTCATTACGTACAAGTCGTTTATCAAAAATGGGATTTGACCGATGAATCCTTAGAGTGGGATGCCGTTGACATTCAAACTCAATTCAGAGAAGACTTTTGCACACGGCATGAAAATTCGAGAATTTCAAAAATTAGACATTAAGAATGTAAAATCCTTTTGCGATGCAAACATCGGCAAAGATTACTATTCTGAAGTAGAGCTTGAAGATAGTCAGCGCCGATCAGAAAAAAATGGTGTTGTGACTTCGTTTGTTTTGGTCGATGAACAAGATAATAACAAAATTCATGGATTGCGCCTGTGTTATCCACCGGGCCAATGGGACCATGGTAAAGGTAAAAAATTAAGTCCTGAATTATGGGGACACGATTTAGCAAATCTTGGTTATTTTCAAAGCCTGTTCTTGTCTTCAGATGTTCAAGGGCAAGGGTGGGGACCTAAATTATCAGAGCGGGCAATCGAAGCCTTAAAGACCTTGCACGCTCGTGGGATTCTGACTCACTGTTGGAAAGAATCACCAGCTAATTCGTCTTTTAAATATCTAAATAAGATTGGTTTTAAAACATTAAAAGAACATCCCGATTATTGGATTGACGTTAAATACGTTTGCACCAGGGACGGTTATCCGTGCCGATGTACCGCCATCGAAATGATTTTGGAGCTTAAATGAGTATTTCATACTGGAACAGCGCTAGCGACAAAAAGAAAATAGAAACTGATTTTTTAGTTATCGGTGGCGGCATTGCTGGTTTGTCTTCGGCCTATTGGTTAGAGAAAAAATTTCCTACGTCAAAGATAGCTTTAATCGAACGCCATAAAATCGGTTCAGGAGCATCAGGTCGAAATGCAGGCTTTGTAACGTGTGGATCGTCAGAACATTTCGCTAAACTAGTGACGGATTTCGGTCCCGAAAAAGCCATAGAAATTTGGAAATTTTCAGAGCAAAACCGAGAGTTGTTAAAATCCGAAGTTATCAAAGGTAATGCGGACAAACTTCTATTTGGTAGTACGGGTTCATGTACTGTGGCTGCCAGCGATGCCGATTACAGTCGTTACATAACACTTGCGGATACAATGGCTAAATTAGGAATCGACGTCGAGTTAATTAATGAAGCCAAAATCAAATCGGACTACGCGGTTAAAGGATTCAAAGGCGGCATCGAGTATAAACATGATGGTGAAGTTCATCCGATCTTGTTGCTAAAAGAATTACGATCGTTGCTAAAAAATACTGAAATCATCGAAGACCAAGAAATCTGCAAAATGGAATCGGATGCCGGTGTGTATTGTGAAACTCAGCATTTACGTATTCAAAGCCAGAAAGTTTTAGTTACCTTAAACGGTTATTTGGGATTGTTTTGGCCGAACTGGGAAAAATTAGTACGACCACAACGTGGTCAGGTCATTGTGACTGAACCGCTTCCCAAGCGAGTAAAAGGTCCGTGTTACTTGACCAAACATTTATGCTATTTTCGTCAAATGCCCACGGGTGAGCTATTAATCGGCGGATTTAGAAATCTAGATTTAGAAAACGAGAACACCTATAGCGATCAGGTGTCAGAAAAAATTCAGAAGGCACTGTTTGATTTCACTAAAGATTTTTTCGATTTTACCGCTGATGCTAAGATTAAGAACCAATGGTCTGGTATCATGGGTTTTACGCCCGATGGGCAAATGATTATCGGCGAAGCTCCGCAGTTTAAAAATGTTCATTTGATGGCTGGGTGTTCTGGACATGGTATGGGATTGTCGTTCCATGCAGCCAAAGTTCTGGTTGAATCATTGAACGACGAAAGAGCTATCCCTTCGCATCTTGGTCTAAATCGTTATTTAGCAATGTTATAGAGCATATCTTTTGCTAGCTCGTAGATCTCGGGCATTTTGGTTTCAAATTCGATTCCAAAACCTCTTGGTGATTTTGCACTTTGTCCTCTATTTTCCCAAATAATGCGAGACTCAATCGTAAAGTTTTTTCCTTGAAGATTAAATTTCAACGATACTTCCTGTTCTTGCAATGCCGTTAGCTTTTGGTTGTGAGGAATCTTTACGAAACAACCATCGCTAGAAATATCCGTAATTTTTGTAAGAATGTCGCGTCCGTCGATTTTTAGAACAGCAAACAAATCAACTGGCACCCGATATTTTCGAATGATGTAGTCTATCTTTTCTGCGCCCACTAACTTTTCTAAACGATCACGATCAAATAGATGATAATAAACTTCATTGAAGAACATGAAATCGTTTTTCTTTAATCGATTTAAGAAATCAGTCTTTCTATTGAAAAGATGTTGAATTAAATCGTAGTTAAGTGTTGGGAATAGGACTTGCCCCTGATTCCGTACGGGGAATTTTAGTCGTTCATCGCGTTTGGCAACGAACGATTGAATGTTTAGATTTGTATTTAAATTTAAATCTAAAAAATTACGACGATTTAAATTAATCTTCACCAGGTCTAGTCCCATAAAGACAGAAAACGCCGTAGTTGAATGAGGATACTTTAGAATTCCTCCACGACGCTCAAACGGCCAAAGTGATTCGTAGAAGACTTGATTTTCTAAGTCGATGTTTAAAATCAAACGAGTCACTTGCAAAAACTGTTTTGAGAAAATCAAAACATATTTCATTAACAGTAAAAAGATACTTTGATCTTTGTTTCGGAAAGAGTCATGGACTGCTACTGCAGAAATTTCAGCTAACTTGCCGTCAGACTTTCTATAGAAGTCGTTAATCTTGCCGTAATATTTATCAGAGGGTAAACCTAAATAGGAATCCTTGTATAGGTAAACGGCCCCAATAACTTTATCGTTAAATGTGGCAATGATTAAATTAGTTTCGGGCAAAAGTGCGAATGAATTGAAAAAGTATCCCGTAGGATCCGGTGTCATGTATTTTTTTGAGATGTAGCAATCGTGAAGTAATTTAAGCCCGGCTTCAAATTCTTCTTTGGTGGTCGCCATTTTAATTTTTATATTTTTGTTATCAATGAACGAAGATGGCGAGAATTTCTTTTTGAGAAAAAACGAATACAGATCTTTTGGTATCATCTTTCTGATACTCATGGCCCACTCCCAAAGGTGTCGCGTTATGGACGGTTCTATATTTAAGGCTAGCACGCAGTGAGACAGATTTTTTAAAAAATTATTTTGTCGAACTTTTGGTTACTGAAAGACGTAGTCGGCGAAAGGTTAATATACAGTTTTCTAGTCTTTTCCTCTGAACGTCTCAGGATGAGACGATTTTATGTGTTTTTACACGCGGGCACGGAAATAGGAATACTAAATCCTTAGAACCGTTTGAGTGGATTACGCGATTGAATTGGTTTTTACCCTTTCAATTTAGTTTCAAATCAAACACACAAGGGATTGGGATGTTCACGGGAGGCGGGGATTCAAGAATGATTCGCCGCCCGATGCAGTTATTAGGTACCGATTACATTTTGAAATCGTTATACCGCTATTTTGATGAAAGCTATTTTTCGATATACAGAAATAAAAAGATGCCATTTAGTCGTTACTTAAAGCGAATGACCCAAGAAATGGATGTTCTAAAGAAGATTGTTGATTACGTCGAATACGTAGAAAGATCGAAAAACGAAAAAGAAATCACGTTACGTATCCGCACCATTCAAGAAATAACGGTGCCGTGGTATTCACCGAGCGCCAAAAACAACGTTGACGCCACGGTGACAGATATGAAACGTAAAACCGATGTTATCCTAAGTAAAACGAGTCGCTAGTTTTTCTGCGATTTGTTTAAATACGACCGATTCTGCGCTCTCTGGATAGCTTTCGATTACTGGGATACCAGCTTCGGACGCTAAACCCACATTTGGATTAAATGGAACTTCGCCTAGTTTAGGAATTTTAAGTGATTCAAAGTAACCGTCGATTTCGCCTTTTGGGAAGAGTTGCATACGTTCATTCGTAACGGGATTAATCATGTAGGCCATATTTTCAACAGCACCTAATAAAGGAACTTGTAAACGTTGGAACATGTCTACGGCTTTCTTGACATCAATTAAAGAAATATTTTGGGGAGTGGATACGATTACGGCCCCTGCCAAAGGAACTTTTTGAGCTAGGCTTAGTTGAACGTCGCCAGTACCCGGAGGCAAATCAACGATTAAGAAATCAAGTTCGCCCCATTGAACATCACGTAAAAATTGATCCATCGCTTTGAATAACATGGGGCCGCGCCAAACAACAGCTGCAGATTCCTCAATCAAGAAACCGATACTCATCAATTTTAAGCCATAGCGTTCAATAGGAATCAGTTTTTGTTCTGGAGTAATAGCCGGTTTCTGTTTGAGACAACCCAACATACGCGGAATGCTCGGACCGTAGATATCGGAATCTAAAAGTCCCACTTTGAAACGTTTCGCCAAGGCAAGCGCTAAGTGCGTGCTCACGGTGGACTTACCAACGCCTCCTTTGCCCGAACTGACGGCGATTACGTGCTTTACGCCTGGTATTTTGGCCTGTTGATCAAATGGGTTTGGAGATGCCATAAACGTGTCCTTTTATTAAAGTCAAAAGCTTTAACTTGAAACTCTGGGTCATAATTGAGATACTAGAGCCAGAAATGAATAGTCAACTTATTGTCATTGTTCAAGTTCTAATTGCGGGCACATTTATACTATGGATTTTATCTCGGCGCGGAAGTACCCCCAAACCGACGGTATTAAATATGAGAGCAGAAATGAAAAAGCAGCACATAACAGTCATGGCCGAAACGGCGGAAGTAAAAGCTAAAGTACTTAACGTAATATTCATGTGGAACGGACACGGTTGGGATGCCTACGAGGTATTTGGCCTGCCGGCCGGGACCTGCGTATCGGATGTTAGAAAACGGTATGAAGAGTTGCTAAGTCAGGCCGATGAAGGGCAAAAGCAGTTCTTGCAAACCGCCCTTGATGCAATCGAAAATAAAATGACCGGTTAATTGGGTTTTGAAATTTCGTCGTCTTTGTCGTCGACGACTTGCTCTTTCTCGGGTGCCTTTTTCTTTTTAGGTTGGGAACGAAAGTGATCATTGAAGCGTTCTTTATATTCGAACTTGAGGTGCCCACGATGGCACATATAACACGAAGCCTCGGGTTCTCCATTCTTTCCGCTCATTCCATTCTGTTTTAAAACTTCAGTCATTTTCATGTGTGCAAGAGACACTTTAAAATTTGGTTTTTCTGCCGAGCTGAAATTTTTTGTTGAATGGCATTCTGTGCACGTTACACCTAGTTGCCGAGAAATTTTGATCATTTCTTGGCGGATATCGTCTTCTGTTTTTTTGATTTGGTCTGGGGTTTGAGCGAAACAAAACGGAGCTAATGTTAACAAAAGTATCCAGCATTTCATGACGGTATTCCTTGGCTTATGAGCCATTTTATAATCTGAGTGTAGCGAAGGTAAGCCCCTTTTGGAGTCCCTGTCTAAAAACTAGACAATCAGGTAGACTCTGCTTGAAATATTTTCAATCTCAGGTCGGTACCGGTTTAGCACTCCTAGATCCTGTTTATAGGAGATTTTATGCTAAGAAAGTCTGTCTTTTTAGTTTTCCTAAGTGTGGCGGCGGTAGCCGATACATCGACTCAATGTCTTCAATTCTATAAGAACCAAGAGGGTAAGCTCGTTGCCCGAATGGAAGAAAAGAAGCACGAGAAAACCAAAGAGTTTAAAAGTCGCTTAACAAAAGAGCAGGCCGAGATAGTAGAAAAGGTCTATGTACCTATGTTCCGAGATGCGTTCCAAACTGAATTTTCAGTTAATCTTCTTCCTGAATTTGTAGAAATGTTTAGAAAGTTAATGTTTGATCCTCAATCGATTACAGAAGCTGAGCGGGCTAGCTGGTTCCAAGACGGTGGTTTATTAAAAGGCTACCTTGGTTTGAATCACTTAACGGTTGAAACCCAAGAAAATCGCGCAGAAACGCTACTTACTAAACTAAGACCAAACGACACGCTTAAAAGCAAGAAAGGGAACGACATTAAGATTGAGCTTTCTCAATTAGAGTTAGTAGCATTACGTGTGTCGCGTATTATCGGACGTGATTTCGATTTATTCGACGGAACTAAGTACGCAGTTTCAGAAAAAGATATTAAAGAAATGAAGAAACGCTTTTTAGATTTGTTTACGTTTAATGGTAAAAAATTAACGGAAAGTGAATTCGAAGCGTTCTATGAAAAAAATCTTATCAAAGATAATGTCATGGGCGAAGAGCGCTTCGACTTAGCGCAAGTGTATAACGCTGAATATGTAACAAAAGAAATGATTTCAGCTCGTAATCACCGTCGCTTACAACAATCAATGGAATGGAAAAACAGCTTCAACGACGCTAATCAGAAATTGCTGGAATCAGATCCCGCGTTTAGATCTGCTTACGAGTCCCTGAATCTTCGTATTGAACGGGATCCAGGTTTAATGGAATCTATCAAACATGTTCGATTAGCATTGGGTCGTAAAATGGGTAAATCGGGTGGTATTTCTTCTAAGGAAGAATTATCAGATTGGATTGACAAGGAAAACGAATTTTACAAACAAGGCTTAGCTAAATTAGACGAAAAGGGTATCGATGAAAAAATCGAATTCATGACGGACGGGATGACCGCAATGACCAACCATAAAGCGCAATTAAGAACTGTGGAAGCGCGTCTAACTGATTTACAACGCAAGGGTAAAGTTACTGGTGACGAAAAGAAAAAAATGCTTGAATTTCTGAATTCAGAACTAGGAAAGCGACTTTTTCAAATCGCGCGAGAAGAATTGAAACACAAGAGTCCAAAAATTTTTGGTCTTATTCAGCCAAAAGTTTCGGCGCGCATGATGAAAAAAGCATTTGAAAAGCAACTGGATCTTCTTGAGGAAATTACGGCACTAAAAAACCACAGTATTGTGATGCTTGATGTGCTTTACCGTTTCAAAATGGTGAGAACGGCTCTGACATGGGCTGAAGTAAATGAAGTTTATAATATTCTTACGTACGATTCTCAATTACGACCGTTAAACCTTGCCGTTTTTGATCCAACATCTAAATTCGGATTTTGCTTTGGTCGTGCATTCTTTGCGAACCTAATTTTGCAGCACCATGGTGTTCATAAAGACTCTATCAAAAAAGTTTTCGTTTACGGCCCAATGAGTGGCGGATTTTTTGGATGGGGTTTCCATGTAGCGACGATGGTAGCGCGTGAAGAAGGCGGTTTCTGGGTCATCGATCCAACGCATGGCGAGCCGCAAACTCTTCAGAAATGGTTCTCGCAATACGAAAAGGCAAGTAAAGATGGTCGTATTAAAATGGATATTTCCGAGGGCGAACGTTTCGGTCGTAACTTCTGGGGTACGCCTGATATGAACAATCTAAATGATAACTACGGCAGTATCTGGAACAAAATCATTGGAACAAATATCCAATATTTTAAAGATAATATGAATCATTTGGATAAGAACAATTTTGACCGTGAACGAAATGTTGGACCATTCAAAGCTATGTTCGACAGGATACTTGACGCAGCGGATTTGGGTTATTAATTCCACAACGTTTAGGCGGATCCTGGATTGACCAGAAACTGCGATTCCTTTAAGATGAACCAAATTTCACTTAAGGAATCGCTGAATGGACACTCCTGCAAACTCTGGTAATAAAACAATTCGTAGATTAAAAGACCTAGCTACCCTGGTTAGCTTAAGCAAGCGCCGGGGTTTTGTATTTCAGAGCTCTGAAATATATGGTGGTCTGGGCAGTTGTTGGGATTATGGTCCATTGGGATCATTAATGAAATTGAATGTAAAACGAGCATGGTGGAATGCGATGACTCGTCGAAGCGACATCGTAGGGCTCGATGCCGCGATTTTGATGCATCCAACTGTCTGGAAAGCATCAGGTCACGTTGATGGTTTCAGTGACCCTTTGGTGGATTGTAAAGAGTGTAAAACTCGTTTCCGCGCTGACAATACAGATTCTTACATTAATGATAAAAAATGTCCTAATTGCGGTTCTAAAAACCTTTCTGAAGAACGTCAGTTCAACTTAATGTTTAAAACGCACATGGGCCCATTAGAAGATTCAGCAAGCGTTGTATATTTGCGGCCCGAAACGGCGCAGGGTCATTTTGTGAATTTCTTAAATTGCCAACAAAGTTCTCGCTACAAAGTTCCATTTGGTATTGCAGCTATTGGTAAATCATTCCGCAATGAAATTACGCCCGGAAACTTTATTTTCCGCACGCGTGAATTTGAACAAATGGAAATGCAGTACTTTGTTAAGCCAGGAACGGATGAAAAATTTTTTAATGAGTGGAAAGATCGTCGTCTACAGTTCTATTTAAAGTATGGAATTCGCCAAGAAAGCTTAAGATTTAAACCACACGATAAGTTAGCCCATTACGCGCGTGCGGCCGTCGATGTGGAGTTTAATTTTCCAATGGGTTTTTCAGAACTTGAGGGTATTCACAATCGAACAGATTTCGATTTAACTCAACATGCGAAGTTTTCGGGTAAAAACTTGGAATACTTCAATGAAGCGGAAAAAGAAAAATACATTCCTTACGTAATTGAAACTGCGGTGGGTTGTGATCGTTTGTTTTTGGCTTTCATGTGTGATGCCTACAAAGAAGAAGTCACAGTGGATGAAAAAGGCGCAGAAGACGTCCGTACCGTGCTTGCGTTCCATCCAGATATCGCTCCTATCAAAGTAGCGATTCTGCCTTTGTCTAAAAAAGAAGAATTAACAAAAATCGCAGAACCATTGCGTGATCAATTGGCGGAAGATTTTGATATTCAGTATGATGAAGCGCAATCTATTGGTAAACGGTATCGTCGCCAAGACGAGATCGGTACACCGTTCTGCGTGACTGTTGATTTCGATACTGTTAATGATCAGGCCGTTACGGTTAGGCACCGTGATAAGATGACTCAGCAACGTGTTCCAATCAAAGAATTGAATGGATATATCGCTGCGGGCCTTAAAAATTTCTACGTTTGATTTCAAAAAAACACTGAAAGTCTGGATCAAAACAGTGTGGAAACAGTGTGGAAAAACGACATGTTTATTTAAAGCTTATTCTGAGATTTTGACAGATTTCAATTGGAAATGCACTCAGATAGAGTAAATATAAAACATGGTTCGAATTAAATTTACACTGTTATTTTTAGTCATCAATTGGTCGATTCACGCACATACGATCGATTGGCAAACTGGATTAACATTGATTCAGCAGAATAATCCGGAATGGTTGGCTGCGAATCAAACACTTGAGTCGACTCGGGCTCTAGAAGATTCGGCCAGGTCCGGATTCTTGCCAAAATTATCTGGATCAATCAGTTCATCTCAAAGCTATGGTGAAATTACCTCAAATTCTTCAAAAAGATCAGAATCGGTAGCTTTAAATTTATCCCAAAATTTATTTTCCGGCTTTGCTGACCTGGCTCGATATAGTGAAGCAAAACAAAATACACGGATCGCTGAAATGACGTGGAAGCAATCAAAAGCGAAAATTAGTTACGACTACAAGTCGGCCTATGCCGGAGTTGTTTATGCACAAGAATATGTCACCCTAACTCAGAAAATTCTGGATCGAAGAAAAGAGAATCTAAATATTGTTCAACTTAGATTCAACAGTGGGCGGGAAAATAAAGGGTCGGTATTGTTATCAGAGGCCTACTATCAACAAGCCGTGTACGATAGTATTCAAGCCGGCTTGCAGTTAGATGTAGCACAAAATACATTAGCTCAAGTTCTTGGACTTTCTTTGATGGACGACAAACTAGTCGTGGTTCAAGACATACCAATGACAGAGCTCGCGGAGAGCTCGGCTATAGACTTTAAAAAACTCGGTACGTTAACATTAGATTACCAGAAGGCGATGGCTCAAGCCGATGCGGCTAAATTTACCCATGATCAGAACAAGGCTGCGTATTATCCTTCGCTGGATCTGACGGGCTCAATAGGTAAATCAGATTCCGTGTTTCCGCCAGAAAATGATCGTTGGTCGGTGGGGGTAAGTCTAACGATACCTATTTTTTCTGGTGGGCGTGATTATGCCAATGAATTGTCGGCTCGATATAGACGGGTAGCAGCCGAAGTCAATCGAACGACGGTATCCTTTCAAATGATAGTAAAATTAAAGCAGGCCTACAGTCAGTTTCGATTAGCCATCGAGAAAGTTAAAGTCGATGAAAAGTTTAAACAGGCGGCCCAAATGAGATCTGAAATTGCCAAGAAAAAATATAATAATGGTTTAATGTCGTTTGACGATTGGGACGTTGTTGAAAATGACCTAATACAACGAGAAAAGAATTCGTTAACGAGTTCGCGTGATCGGGTCGTGGGCAGTGCAAATTGGGATCAAGCGCAAGGAATAGGATTGTGGCCATGAAAAATAGAAAATGGATCTATATCGTATTAGGATTTTTGATTATCAGCATAGGTGGTTACTATTTTTATAGTAAACGAACGGTTCGAGTAAATTATAAAGAACACCAAGTTGCTAAAGGTGATCTTGAAGTTACAATTTTGGCCACAGGGACTATCCAGCCCGAAAATCGATTAGAAATCAAACCTCCGGTCGCAGGACGAATTGATCGAGTTCTCGTGCAAGAGGGACAGAAAGTATATAAAGGGCAAACGCTAGCGTGGATGAGTTCGACAGAGCGTGCAGCGATGATCGATTCTGCCCGTTCACAAGGAGCCGAAGAATTGCAGCGTTGGGAACAATTATACAAGCCAACACCAATTATTGCTCCTTTGGCCGGAATGATCATCAGTAAGAATGTTGAGTCAGGACAAACATTTTCAACGAATGACGCCGTATTAGTCATGTCGAATCGATTAACGGTGAAGGCGCAATTAGATGAAACTGATCTCGCCCAAATTAAAATCGGTCAAACGTGCGAAGTGATTTTAGACTCTTATCCCAATGATGTTATTAAAGCTAAAGTAGATCGCATTGCATACGAAGCTAAAACGGTTAATAACGTAACGACGTATCTGGTCGACGTGCTTCCCGAGACGGCTCCAGAGTTTATGCGCAGTGGAATGACAGCGAATGTAACATTTCATGTTAATAAAAAAGAGAACGTGATTATCGTGCCAACTGAATTCGTACGCTACGAAACTGGTAAACCCACTTTATTAATTAAGCGAGACAAAGAAGAGCCTCTTGAAAAAGAAGTAAAACTGGGCGTATCAGATGGTAAACAAAGTGAAGTGAAAAATGGGATTGAAGAGGGTGATACTATTTTGTTCAAGATCCAAGGACCGCGATCTAGCAAAAGTTCCAGCCCATTTAGTCCCTTTGGCAGTGGTCGACCGCGTGGCGGAAGTTCTGGCGGTGCGCCTCCGTCCCCGGGTGGTCGATGATTCAAATCAAAGATGTTAAAAAGAAATATAAAATGGGCGAACAAACTTTAGAAATTCTAAAGGGTGTGAGCCTGACGATCGAAGACGGTGAATACGTTGCGATCATGGGGCCATCGGGATCGGGAAAATCAACATTGATGAACATCTTGGGATTGCTGGATGTCCCTAGTGAGGGGTCGTACAAACTAAATGGTGTTGAGATTTCGAAAATGAGTGAAGATGAATTATCAGAAGTTCGTCGTGGAGAAATCGGATTTATATTTCAACAATTCAATTTATTGCCGCGAATGACTGCGGTTGAAAACGTGTCATTACCATTATTATATTCAAAACGCTTTCTTGGAAACGAACGGGCGCAAAAATTGCTGGCGTCTGTTGGCTTACAAGAACGTGGACACCATCGTCCCAGTGAATTATCGGGTGGGCAGCAGCAACGAGTTGCTATTTCAAGGTCTCTTATTAACAGTCCAAAAATGATTTTAGCGGATGAGCCCACGGGAAATTTGGATTCGCAAAGCCAAGCTGAAATTATGAATATTCTTAAGCGTTTGAACGATTCTGGAATTACAATCGTCATTGTCACACATGAAGAGGAAGTCGCGGAATCAGCGCATAGACTGATTCGAATTCGCGATGGAGTTATTCAGTCGGATGAACGTAGACAGGTTTCTGGAGTGAAGAACGCTAATCTTGAATCCCTACATGAAAAACCGGCTGTAGTCGAAAAGAATAGTTTTTTTCAAGATATCTTAGACTATTTCAAGCAGGGACTTAAGACATTAGCGGCTAACAAAGTTCGAACGGGATTATCAATGCTTGGTATTTTGATCGGCGTTGCGGCCGTTGTTGCGATGTTGGCATTGGGGAAAGGTGCGCAAAAAGCTATTGAAGAGCAATTGTCATCACTCGGTTCTAATTTGTTGACGGTTCGTCCGGGCTCGGTTCGTATCGGTGGTGTTACTCAAGAGTCAGGTGCGGCGAATCGGTTATTGCTAGAAGATATCGATATTATTAGTTCGCGGGATAAAAATGTAGCGCGTATTTCTGGTGTTGTGAATGGTCGTGTCCAAGTTCGTAGCTCCACCAATAATTGGAACTCCAGTGTGAGTGGGGTGTCGCCTCACTGGGCTTTGATGCATACGTCAGTACCGCCAATTGGAAGATTCTTCACCGAAGAAGAAAATAAAAAAAGAGCGCTAGTTGCTGTCATTGGAGAGACAGTTCGACGTGAATTATTTGGAGATAAATCTGCAATCGGTGAAATGATTAAAATTAATCGTATCAACTTTCAGGTCATAGGTATCCTTCCGGAAAAAGGGGCAAATAGTTTTCGGGATCAAGATGATACTGTTGTTGTGCCAGTAGAAACGGCAATGAAGCGTCTTCTAGGGCGAACCAATTTGGAAATGATTGAAATTGAAATCAATGCTGCAGAAAATATAGAGCAATCGATAGATCGCATTGCGCAAATTCTAACGGATCAGCATAAAATTCCTCTGTCTCAACAAAGCGAAGCGTTCCAAATCAGAAACATGGCCGATATTCAAAAGGCCATGCAACAAAGTAGCGAAACTATGTCTTTGTTACTGGCTGCAATTGCGACAATTTCTTTACTCGTCGGTGGTATCGGAATTATGAATATCATGTTGGTTTCAGTTACAGAGCGAACGAAGGAAATTGGTCTGCGAAAAGCCTTAGGGGCAAAACGTAAAGACATTTTGTCTCAATTCCTTTCTGAATCTTTGGTGGTCAGTGTAGTCGGTGGTGTGTTTGGTATCGTATTGGGCTGGAGCCTGACGCTGATATTGTCATCAGTAATAGGTTGGACTACCGAAGTATCGCTTTCGTCTGTTTTGGTGTCGTTCTTTTTCTCGGCGATAATCGGAATCGTTTTTGGTGTTTACCCAGCTAGAAAAGCCGCTTTGCTTAATCCTATCGATGCTCTTCGCCGCGATTAGGATTCTAAAAATAGAGTAATTGCATTTTGAGCCCGAAAGTTTTGACTGCACCCTGTTAATTACTGAGTTCCGATGGACTAATTTGCGACCAATTGTTAACTCTGGCGGTACGTTCATTCTCAAAAAAAGGGGTTAGTCCATGCAAACGACTGAGAGCACTCAGGCCGCACTTAAAGTTCCAGAAAAATTCGTTTATTTCTTTTCGGCTGGTGAGGCAGAAGGAAACGCAGGGATGAAAAATATCCTGGGTGGGAAAGGCGCTAACTTAGCAGAAATGACGGCGCTGGGTCTGCCTGTGCCTCCTGGATTCACAATTTCCACAGAAATTTGCACACACTTTAATCACAACAATAACGCGCTACCGGATTGGGTTAAACCAAAAGTAACTGAAGCCATGAGCCGCGTAGAAGCTAAAATCGGCAAGAAATTTGGCGATGTTAAAAATCCTTTGCTGTTTTCTGTTCGTTCCGGCGCACGCGCTTCTATGCCAGGTATGATGGATACAATTTTGAATTTGGGTTTGAACGATCAAACGGTTGAAGGTTTGGCTGCGTCTTCAGGAAACCCGCGTTTTGCGTGGGATTCTTACCGCCGTTTTATTCAAATGTACTCAGACGTTGTAATGGGAATGAATTCATCCTTACTTGAAGTTACTTTGGAAGATTTAAAAGAAGAAAAAAAATATCATTTAGACACTGAATTAACTGTTGATGATCTAAAAAAATTAGTAAAAAAATTCAAAGATCTAGTTCATCAAATCACCGGTCACGCGTTCCCAGCTGACCCTTGGGAACAACTATGGGGCGCAGTTTCTGCGGTGTTTCGTTCATGGAATACCCCACGTGCGATTACGTACCGTGAACTTCACAACATCCCTGCGTCTTGGGGAACGGCGGTAAACGTACAATCGATGGTATTTGGAAATATGGGTGATGATTCGGCAACGGGTGTGGCGTTCACTCGCGATCCATCAACGGGTGAAAAATTATTCTACGGCGAATTCTTAGTAAATGCACAAGGTGAAGACGTCGTTGCGGGTATCCGCACACCGCAGCCGTTAACAATTCAGTCTGCTCAAGGTACAGGTCATAAATCTTTAGAAGAAATTATGCCAAAAGCATATGGTGAATTAGTTACGATTTATCAAAAATTAGAAAAACACTACCGTGATATGCAAGATATTGAATTCACAATCGAGAAATCAAAATTGTGGATGCTGCAAACTCGTAACGGAAAACGTACTGCAGCAGCGTCTCTACGTATCGCGTGCGATATGATTAATGAAAAACTAATCACTGAAGATGAAGCGATCCTGCGCGTGGACCCAGCCTCCTTGGATCAACTATTACATCCAACATTAGATCCTAAAGCTCATAAGACTCAATTGGCGAAAGGGTTACCAGCCAGCCCTGGGGGCGTTCACGGTCAAATCGTGTTCTCTTCAGAAGAAGCAGTTGAATGGAAAGAAAAAGGCCACAAGGTAATCCTAGTTCGCGTAGAGACGTCTCCGGAAGACATCGCGGGTATGGTGGCAGCCCGTGGTATCCTAACCACTCGTGGTGGTATGACCTCACACGCGGCCGTTGTGGCACGGGGTATGGGTAAATGCTGCGTAGCTGGTTGTGGTGAAGTCGAAGTCGATTATCGTCAAGAAACTATGAAAGTAAAAGGCTATGTTCTGAAAAAAGGTGATGTGATCACTCTGGATGGTGGAACCGGCGAAGTATTCCTGGGAGAAGTAAAAACCGTAGAACCCAAGTTAGACATCTATTTTGAAACGATCATGGGCATTGCTGATAAGAAACGTCGTATGGTCGTTCGTGCCAATGCGGACACTCCAAAAGATGCACAAACAGCGCGTGATTTTGGTGCACAAGGTATCGGTCTTTGCCGTACGGAGCATATGTTCTTTGGTGCCGATCGTATCGATGCGGTTCGTGAAATGATTTTGGCAGATTCAAAAAATGATCGTGAACGCGCGCTTGCGAAATTGTTACCAATGCAGCGTAATGACTTTAGCGAACTATTTAAAATCATGCAGGGCTATCCGGTAACCATTCGTTTATTGGATCCACCTTTACATGAATTTTTGCCTCACACAGATAAAGAAATTGCGGACTTATCAAAACGTATTGGTTGGGACGAAAATAAACTTCATGCAAAAATCAAAAATTTGCATGAGTTCAACCCAATGCTTGGTCACCGTGGTTGCCGTTTAGCTATTACCTACCCAGAAATTTACGTAATGCAGGTTCGCGCGATCGCGGAAGCCGCAGCTGATTTGGTTAAGCAAGGTGTGACTCTAGTTCCAGAAATCATGATCCCGTTAATTGCGATGGAAAAAGAACTAGAAGAGCTACGTGATCTATCAAACAAAGAAGTTCTACGCGTACAAAAAGAAAAAGGCGTAACGTTCCAGTACTTAATCGGAACGATGATCGAGCTACCGCGTGCGGCGGTGATGGCGGAAGCGATTGCTGATCATGCTGATTTTTTCAGCTTCGGAACGAACGATTTGACTCAAACAACATTGGGGCTTTCACGTGACGATTCTGGGCGTTTTTTAGGCACCTATGTGACGAAAGGCCTTTTCGCTAAAGATCCATTTGTGACAATTGATACGCAAGGCGTTGGAGCTTTGGTCCGTATGGGCACTGAAAATGGTCGCCGATCAAAGCCAAAATTGAAAGTTGGAATTTGCGGTGAACATGGTGGAGACCCTGAATCTATTGAGTTTTTCAATAGCGTAGGCCTTGATTATGTTAGCTGTTCCCCATATCGAGTTCCCATCGCTCGACTGGCGGCGGCACGCGCCACATTAGTTTCTCAGAAACTCAAGCATTAAAAGTTTGAGTTTTTAAGAAAAATTTCTTGAAACATAAGTAAATCTTTTCCACAATCCAAGGGCTTGCCCGGCTAAAAGTCTAGTATTAGGCTTGAGCCTGCAGGCCTTTTGATTTAGCAAACAGTACGTAGTGAGAAAAAGTTAGAAGAGGGAACTCCATTGAGAATTAAAAAATTAGAACTGGTTGGTTTTAAGTCTTTCAAAGATAAAACAGTCATTCAATTCGACGCCGGAATTACGGGTGTCGTTGGACCGAACGGTTGCGGTAAATCAAATATCGTGGACGGTTTAGTTTGGGTTATGGGTGAAATGTCGGCAAAAGATTTGCGTGGATCTACAATGACCGACGTTATTTTTGCGGGTGCAGAAGGTTACGCGCCACTAGGAATGTGTGAAGTTTCATTGACGCTTGAAAATGATGGCGGTCCCTTCCCACTTAAATATTTAAAACACACCGAAATCATGGTGACTCGTCGTCTACACAGAAACGGCGAAGGTGAATACTTCATCAATAAAGAACCAGCTCGTTTAAAAGACGTTCAAGAAATTTTCATGGATACGGGTGCCGGTTCAAAAGGTTTCTCTATTATCCAGCAGGGTATGATCGGTAAGATCATCACGTCGAAGCCAGAAGATCGTCGTCACTTGATCGAAGAAGCCGCGGGTATCACTAAGTTCAAAGCGCGTAAAAAAGAATCTCAAAGAAAATTACAACAAACAGATCAAAACTTGGTTCGTTTGCAAGACATTATCGGCGAATTAAAACGCCAAATCGACTCCTTACAAAGACAAGCTCAGCGCGCAGAACGCTACCGTAACTTGAAAAATCAAGTAGAGGATTTAGATCTTTGGTTATCCTCTAAGCAGTACTTAGAATTAAAGAACACTGCGGACGAAGCTCAACGTCTATTCAACGAAGCGCAAGCGATGGAAGTTGAAGGCGAGTCTCAGTTAGCATCTTTGCAATCTGATTTCGAAACTCTGAAATTACAGGTTTTAGAAAAAGAAAAAGAAGTCGAAACACTTCAAAATTCGTACTACGAAAAGCAGTCTCAGGTTTCAAAAAAAGAAATGGAAATTCAAGAGCTACGTTTTGAAATTGAACAAGCTCGTCGTAATGAACAAATGACTGGTAACTTGATGCAAGAGCAACAAGCTCGTTTGGAATTGTTGGTTCGTGATCAAGACAGCCTAAAAGAACAATCAGAACAATTAAAAGCAGATGTAGATACGCTGTCAGCTCAGTTTGCAGACAAAAACGAAGTTTTCAAACGTGACCAAGCTCGTATCCAAGAAGTCGATGACTTATTAACTGAAAAGCGTCGTGAATTATTCGCCGTTGGGCAGTCATTGAATGCTCTAGAAGCTAAAACTCAAGGTTTAGATAATCAAATCACTGACCTTGAAGAAAAAGAAGCGAATGAAGGTCTTGTCCTAAATGAACTACGTGAAAAACACATGGAATTTGAATCACGTAGAAATCGCATTTTTGGTGAGCTAGAAAAAAACCGCCAATTATCATTAGATTTAAACAGCGACGTCGATTCATTCGAAGCAAACAAAAAAATCTTGAATCAACAAGTCTTCGAGAAAAAAGAAGAAGTGGAAGAATTCAAAGATCTATTAGGTCGTACAACATCAAGTCTGTACGGTTTAGAAAACTTGCAATCGAGTTTCGAAGGTTTCGAATCAGGTGTTAAGTCTGTTCTGTTGTGGCAAAAATCTAAAGTTCAAAAGAAACAAACAGCTACGCAAACAGAAATGCATGCGGATGGCAGCGTAACTACATACGAAACAGATGTGCCAGTGTCTGATGAATCTTCCTTCTCTGAATTCCAACCGGTTTCAGATGTGGTGGAAGTTGAACCAGGCTACGAAGTAGCGATGGAATCGGCACTGGGGCAGCGTTTGCAAATGTTGTTGGCGCAAGATCCTAAAGCCAGCGTGGATGCGATTCAGTACTTGAAAAACTCACGTTCAGGTCGTTCAAGCTTCTTGTCGGTAGATTCGTCTCGCCAAGATATGACTGAGCAAACTCCAGCAGGTCTAGAAGGCGTAAAAGTTTTGCTTCGTGATGTTGTAAAATCTAAACCTGAATTTGAAAAATCAGTGAGCTACTTTGTCGACAATATCGCTGTGGTTGACGATTTAAACCGCGCCGTTGAATTACGTTCGCAGTTCCCAGGGTGGACATTTGTAACTATGGATGGCGATACGGTAACTCATGAAGGTGTGATTTCTGGTGGATCTAAAGAAAATTCTGAATCCGGCATTTTACATCGTAAAAACCAAATCAAAGAATTAACGGCTCAAAAAGACGAATGGGCTGGTAAATTGTCATTAGCTCAAATGGCATTGAAAAAACTTGAAGAACAATTGCATTCAATCGTAACTGATTTCGAAGGTGCTCAAAAACGCAAGATCGAACAAGAAATCAAAGTACGTGAGTTGCAAAAAGACTTAGACCGTGCAGAACAAGAATTAGTAAATGCACAGTACGCAGTCGAAAAACAAGATCGAGAAATCAAAAAAATCCAAGACAATTTGAATGCGTTGAACGAAAAACAAAATGAATTCACAGCAAGTTCAGAAGAAACGCGTTTGAAAAAACACGAAATCGAAGAGATGGTGCAATCACTAGATTCTGAATTAGAAGTAACTCAAAAGGGGTTCCCTGAGTTACAACAAATCGTAACTGAACTTCAAGTGGACCTAGCGACGAAGAGTCAAGAGTACACAGGTGTGACTCGTCAGTTAGATATGGTTTCTAGATCGTTATCTGATCTTCAATCTCAGTTATCACGTATGACTGAAGAAACAGAAATGTATTCAGAGAAAATGTCTGAAAGTCAGTACGCTCTTGAAGAAAAGAAAATTGAATTTGAAAAATGGTTAAACGATTTGGAAGCGTTGAAATCAGATTTCTCGATAGGTAAGAACACATTTGAAGAAATGTCGAATTCGTTATCTGGATACGCGGATCAATTGGCTAGCTTGCAAAAAGCTAAAAATGATCGTCTATCGTTGATGAACGATGCGCAGTTGAAACTAGATCAAGCCCGTTTGAAAGAACAGTACTTGGTGGATCAAGTTCGTGAACGTTATATGTTGCAATTACCTGAAGTCGTTCATAAATATGTCGATCGCACAGGCGATTCCTACTTAGCGGAAACTGAATTAAAGGAATTAAAAGAAAAATTGTCTCGTATCGGTGAAGTTAATCTTTCAGCGATTGAAGAGTACGATGAAACTACGAAACGTTACGAGTTCCTAACAAAACAATATGACGATCTGGTTGAAGCAAAAGAACAATTACGTCGCGTAATTGATCGTATTAATCGCATCTGCTCGAAAAAATTCAAAGAGACATTCGATCTAGTGAATGAACGTTTCACTCGCGTATTCCCAGTTCTATTTGGTGGTGGTGAGGCGAAACTTGAACTTCACGAAGACCCAGAGAAAACAGAAATGGGTATCGAAATCGTGGCTCGTCCTCCGGGTAAGAAAATGCAGAACGTAAGTTTGATGTCGGGTGGTGAAAAAGCCCTAACGGCAGTTGCGTTGGTATTCTCGATCTTCCTAGTAAAACCATCTCCGTATTGCTTACTGGATGAGGTTGATGCGCCACTTGATGACGCCAACGTATTCCGTTTCAACGACCTTGTTCGTGAAATGTCAAAACGTTCCCAAATCATCGTAGTTACGCATAACAAACACACGATGGAAGTAGCGAAAAAACTATATGGGGTGACAATGCAAGAGCGCGGAGTTTCGACAATGGTGTCTGTGAGTCTACAAGACATTCACTAATTTCGGCTTCCCGCGCTTCGTAATGGGGCCGGGGCCTTCGTTGCCTTCGTCGGCCCACTTGTGCGGCGTAGTTTACACTACGCCTCCGCGGGGCTCTCCTCGTCGCCTCGGTCGCGACCCCATTACGAAGCGCTCGTTGAGGGCTGGTGATTTTTTTCTACTGGCTTAATTTTCTTCGAAAATTTTCGCTCTAAAGAACTTTGTGCTACAAAAAACCATAATCATTGCTGAACGTCGGGTTTACGATAACGGAAACGTAAACCGTGCGGGAGCCTCGAGCGCCGAACCTCGAACCGTTGCCGATTACGGAAAAAATTTCAGTCGAGAAAAACTCTACGCGTCCCCTAACTAACTTCTTTTGCTACTCTTTTTTAGAACACCAAAATTCGATCGTATTTCCAAAACCCTGCCTTCAAAAAACTGGACTATTTCAATTCATGGTTTCTTTGCAATACTGTGTCGGGGAATTGTACTAAAACATAAAATTTATGAAAGGTTAACTATGAGAAAGTTATTAGTGATACTTGCTTGGCTGACTATTGTGTCGTGTTCAAGCACTTCTAAAGTGGCTCAGACGGAAACTGCGTTTCCGGTTGGTGCTAGTCAGGCTCATGAGGGATCGGAAGTAGATCGTGATCCAGCGGCAATTTCAAATGTCGGTGGTGCGGATTACTCGATGGAAACATGCAACCTTCCTAGAAATGAAGTTTATAAAATTTTGAAAAATGGCAGCGATATGAATCGTGGTGGCCGTACGGATGCTAACGGATGTTTCAAGACCACGTTCCGTGGTGGCATCGTTGGACCAGGTGATAACTTAGTTATCCAGGTTAGCGGTCGTAACGTTGGATCTGAAACAGTTCCTCGTGGACAGGGTGGCAATAGCCAAGGTCAAACACCAAATCCAAGTGGTGGTGGTAGTTACAATCCTCCCGTAACCACTCAGCCTACAACAGACAGAGTAGATATTAATAAAGTAAGAAATACTGCAGATAATAATGCCCGTTGTATGGCGAATGCTGTCGTGGCTGCTTACGGACGAATTGAAAGTGATCGTTATAATTACTATCGCGGTATCCGCGAAGGTATGGCGATTTATTCATTAAGCAATCTTGGTTCTTTAAGAGATACAGTTGAATACAAACTGGGTGCTAAAGACGGTTCAGCTAATGGTGGTAACGAAGGTCTGGCCGCAGGTCGTGCCGCTGGTGTAAACGAAGGTGCTAACTTGGGTCGAGCGCAATCAAGAGCTCGTCATTTGGAAGTATTAGATAAAGACAGCGCGCCTAATTTGTCTGTTAATATTCCAAGTCCATCAGGTGGTGGTTTAGCAGTCAATATGGGTAGCGTTCGTACGATTGATGAACGTTTACGTGCGGTTGATGGAGAAGTTCAATCTTGGGTACGTGCTCAATCCTATGGTTATGATGGCTGGGCTATTGACGGATGGTCTGATCGTTGGTCACCAACAACTATTTATGGATGGAATTCATATCAATTTGATTTAGTAAGATCATGGTATCGTGATGACTGGGCTTTCCAAATTTGGAAAGAACGTCGTTTTTCTAGATGTTCCGATCAAGTCGGCTATTACGATCGAATCAGAGATCCATCTCAAACATCGAACTACAGTGAAGCTGAGAGTGCATTCAGAAATACCTTTAAAAGTGTGTACGACAATGTTTTTGATGAAAAATGGCGACGTGAAGTTGAAAAACCAAATCCAGTTCCGTTTGCATTCGGTCGTAATTTAGGTTTTAGAATTTCTCAAGAATACGCACGTGATCTTGGATACCAAAATGGATACTTGTTAGCGTATGGCGAAGCCAGTCAGCAAGGTAAAGAAGAAACATTCCCAGATGCGTATACAAACGCTTTCGTGCAAACAAACAACTATTTCCAAAACAATATGGAGTTAGAAAATTTAGCGGCTGAAATCAAACCGGTTCAAGGGATAACCTACGGTGTAGGAACCCCAATCACTGTCGTAGTTAAATCTTTGCAGAACGTAGGTCGCCAAAATGGTGAAGCGCGAATTTCGATTGCAGGAAATGCCGCACAAGTTGAAAGCAAAACTATTAAAATGGATTACTCAAAAAGTATCAAAGAACCGGTTGTATTCCAAGGTTATGCCGTGATCGGTGCTAATGGTGCTCCTGATCAATCGTCTTCAGTTACTGTGCGTGCCGAAAAATTAGCGGTTAATTTACCATTTACTGTTGATTGGAACACAACGATTCGCAATTTTACAACGGCGGCTCCGGCGACTAAAGCCTCTATTTTAGCGTATATGAAAATCCACTTAAAGGCGGAATGGGAAAGCGTTAAAAAAGGAATCGGCGGTGATAAATATAAAGCGAATTCTCCGACAGATACTTTATTGGAGAAGCTTGTGATCTTGACTGCGGGTATGCCGGTAGATCAAAAAGCAGTGATTAAAGCATCTGCTGACGATTTAGGAAGTGTACTCGGTTCAAAGCCATGTCTGACGTGCTTTGATGACAAAGCTAAGTGGAACTCTGGTGGCGAGCTTTACAAAAAGCTTAAATAATTTTGCGATCTAAGTAACAAAATCCACGAAGCCTCCTTGATGAACTCAAGGGGGCTTTTTTTGTGACTAGCGACAAGCGTCATGTCTATGCATTCTATTTTTGCTTAGAAACGGACGCTTTTTGTGTGTATATATCAGCCGGTCTAACTGTTTTATTTAGTGGGGTTTTTATGATGCCGGAAGCTCATCAAGATGCGATTCAAATTTTAGTATTCTGTGTGGCCTTAATTATCTTAGCGATCTTTACGCCATTTGTTTTGAAGGCGCTTAAGAAAAATAAAACATCAACGCCAGCTGATCAGATTGCGGCCCGAGAATCAGATAAACTGACGGAATCTATTCAAACTCCACCTCGTGAAAAAGTTCTCCAGCCCGTCACAACTTCAAGTGAAGCAGTTCTTTCGGGTGACGAAGCAGCCACAGTTGAAAAAGCACTCTTGAAAACGCGTGAAAACTTTTGGGGTCGAATTAAAAATGCATTCTCATCTAATGCCGTTAAGCCGTTAGATGACGTTGAAGAGGTTCTCTATACAGCAGACATCGGATCGACAACGGTTCAATCATTAATGAGTCACTTAGATGAAACTCTTTCGTCATCGGATAAAAAAGACCTAGATACGGTCAAGAAAACTCTGCGTGAAAAAATTCTTTCTATTCTGCATGCATCGAATGGCTCTGTCGAGCATGATCATTTAGCGATTCCCCAACGTATTAAGTGGGCCGCTGAGGGACCAACAGTTTTAATGATTGTGGGTGTGAACGGTGCGGGTAAAACAACTACGATTGGTAAACTGTCAGCGTTGATGGCGGGTCAAGGTAAGCGCGTGCTGGTGGCGGCAGGGGATACCTTTCGTGCAGCCGCTCAGAATCAGTTAAAAGTCTGGACCGATCGTGCACAAGTAGAAATCTTTTCGCCTGAAGGTGTGACGGATCCAAGTGCGGTAGCATTTGATGCTGTAGCCAAAGCCAAAGCTCAAAATTACGATCTTGTCATTGTGGACACTGCGGGCCGCTTACATACGCAAGTGAACTTGATGGAAGAGCTTAAAAAAGTAAAACGTGTGATGGCGAAAAACAGTCCCGAAGCTCCTCACAATGTTTGGATTGTTCTAGACGCAAATTCTGGCCAGAACGCCCTGATTCAAGCGCGCGAGTTTCACCAAGCCCTGAACCTGACGGGCGTTATCTTAACTAAAATGGACGGTACGGCTAAGGGCGGGGTGGTCATTGGTATATCGAATGAATTAAAAATTCCCATTAAGATACTGGGAATCGGTGAACGTATTCACGATTTGAAGCCATTCTCGCAGCAAGAGTACGTCGATTCGATTATTTAATCTCAAGTTGATACGATAGATTCAGAGTCTCTTCCACAGTCTTTCAATGTTTGATGAGTATCCTTTGGTTAACACGTGCCAAAGGAGTCGTTATGAAAACCGTACTGACATTGTCATTTTTAATTATGCCAGGACTTCTGATGGCCCAAATGAACAACTGGGGTTCGGGCCAAATGATGGGTAGTCAACAAGGTTGTGGCTTCCAACAACAAATGGGTCAACACGCTAAAAGTGAATCCGACGAAGCTGTTGAGCTACGCAATCAAATAAAAGATTTAGAAAGACAACGTCAAGACCGCAATAAAGAATTGCAGCAAGCCAAAAATGAACTTCGAAAATCGGAAGCCGTTTTGAAAATGAGCTTTGATGATGAAGTCTACACATTCTTAAAGAATCATTTTGATTCCGGTAATCGCTGCCAAGATTATCAAGGGTTTGGTGATAATAAAAAACAAAAAGGCGAAGACTCGGCGATCGAAGCTGTTGAGCCTCGCGTGTTAGCTAACGAGTGGGCGAACGTGTGTGATCAAGAGAACAATCCCCGTGCCCGTGTAAAGGCCGACATCTGCTCTAAGCAGAATTTGCTTAGTAAACCAGATGGTAATGCCTGCAGGAACGCTGTAGCTAGCTATCCTCGCGCAAAAAATGATGTGAATCGTTTGCTAAAAGAAATTGAAGTTCTAAAAGAATCTATCGCTGAATCAAAAACAGCGTTGGCGGAAGCCCGAAAACAAAAACTAGAGATAGATGATGCGGATAAAACAGAGGGCGGTATTTGTTTAGAGTGTATTGCCGGCACTGGTGGCAGCGGTCGTGGTGGTGGTAACCTCACGGGCGTAGTAACGAATTCTTTGATGGCGCTAATGGCTTATTCATCGACTAAAAATTTCTATGGGGAGATGGCCGACACAAATGCTAACTTGGGGTTCCCCACACCTATGCCCGCAAGTTCCCCTTTCATGGCGGCCACTCCCTATCTTTTAGGAGCTCTTAACACAGGGCTTGGTCAAGGCGGCTTTGGCTGCGCCGGCCAATCAGGGTTGTTTAGCAACGGCGGAATGTCGGGAATGATGAAAGGTTATTCACCGTACTCGGTCGCGGGCCTATCGGGATTGGGTGGTTTAAGCGGGTTGAACGGTCTGACAAGCAATCCGCAGACTTTGCAATTCCAAATGCAACAGCAGCAACTAGCGATGCAGCAACAAATGCAATATTACCAAAATGCTATGCAACAGACACAAGCGATGTCGGGTTTGCAATCAGAGTTAGCCGGAGTCATTCAGCGCATTCAGCAAGTACAAAATTCTAACATGTACGGTACCAGTTCGTATCAATATGGTGTTAGTGGTGGCTATACAACGGGCCGTTAATATATAAATTGAAAAATCTTCCTAAATGTTACCTAAAAGGTCATACGATGTCGTCCTAAAGCAAATACCAGTATCCTATAGCTGGTATAGGAATTGATACAGTTCTTTTCGGACAACAGGGTACGTAGGGGATTTTATGAAAAGAACTTTAGTTCAAATAGTGATGGTATCTGTCCTTTCGATGTTTATCGGGGCCTGCGGTAATTCGACTCGCGCTACAAAATTCTCTGGCAGTATTATTCCCAAAACAACAACCGAAGACGCTGCAAACGCTAGCAATACTAAAATAAAATCAGATGCAGTGGCTGCTGATGTGGTGCCAACTAAGCCGAGTATTAAACTTCCTGGGCAATTCAAATGCGTGGCTCGCGATTCTGTTTGGTATAGTGTAGCGAAATTTCATGAGGCGACATTTGTGGTCGACCTTGCTGAACAACCAATGATTGAAGTTAAGTCGGAAGCAAAGGAATTAAATTTTAAAATTGGCCGTGAATTCATTGAGGGTGAAAAAATAAATCAAGAGCTAAACCCTGAATGTGAAAACACAGTTGAACACACGGATCAAAAATACGAGTGGACGTATTCATGTGATTATTTCGTAAAAAATGGCGACGAAGAAAAACAGAAAGTGGCTGAACAAAAGAGTTATTTTAAAGTCGCTAGTAATGGAGTTGGACAGCTGTGCCGATCGGTTGACAGTGAATCATCGCAATGCTGGGATTTATCTGAGTGTAAATAAGTTCTCGTGTATCAAAACGATATCTTCATAATTTTATAGACAAAATCTTTCAGAAGCTGCCAATATAGAAAAATGATCAAACAGGTTTTCGGTGTTTTATTTTTTACGTTTCTTGTTTCTGGGCAAACTCCAAAGAAAAAAATCCCCTCGATTTCCTATCAGAATATTTTGAATTGCTATCCCGAATTGGAAAATGAAAAAATAGAATTCGATGTCGACTTAAATATTTTAAAGAAAAACATTGATCAAAAATATCCGACGTCAAAATCGACTCTACGTTATCGTCGTGTCTTGTATACCGATCCAAAATTAGGAACAGATCCGCATCGATTAACGATCAGTTTGCAAAAGTGGGCGAAAGGGGTTCCACACTACGATTTTTATCTAGAGAAACTGGATAAAGACAGCGTGGCAGAGATAGTTCCGGTCCAAAAAGAAAAGTTTAAAAATATAGTTAAAGATGTGCCTCAGGCGTATCTTCTCGATGTGAAGCTTCTAGAGGATGAGTCGCTCTGGCTTGACACGAAGCCGAACAAGACTGAAATGTCCTATAAAACAAGCAACGATTCTGTTCTTGAGCTTGATCTTTCGCAGGGGAGCGGGAAAGTGCAACTCAAGTGTGAGAGCAAGAAGTCACAAGGTGTTCTTTGTTTGTGTTTGAAACGATAAATTGATGGACATTAAATATTTAGAATATATAATTATTTCTAAGTTTTCGAATATCTAAGAAGGTTGAATAAATGATTCACTCTGAAAATGATCTGGGTAAAGGACTTAAAGGAAAGGCTAAAGAAGCGAAGCCCGTTGAGGCGCGCGCTTTTGAATTTTTGATTGCTGGCATTCCGTACCGTCTTAAAACCAATCATGATGACGCAACAGTTCAAGAGTTGGTCGCCTTTATCAATAAAAAAATGGAAGAGTCTCTGGCATTAACAAAACATGGTTCATATCAAAACGCAGCCGTTCTAACTGCGCTTAATTTAGCCGAAGAGTTAATTTTATTGAAACGTAAGGCACACCGCGAACTAGAAAAAATAGAAGAACGCGTACTAAAGCTCTCAGTAGATATCGAAAACTCCCGCAAGTAAAAGTCCTAAAGCTGTCATCTGACTGCATTGGGCTGCACGAAAAATCGCTACAACGTAGCTTCCGCTACGCCTCCGCGCTTTTTCGCACAGTCCGCCTTGCATATGCCACCTTTAGAACTTTTATAGGAGGCGTTTGCCTTCGGCCTGGGCGCATTCGCCTCCGGCTGTGCTTGGGAACCAATTTTTTTTGGAGTCTTTTTTGATTTCGGATTTTTCTTTGAATACTAAGGTGTTGGCTCGTAAGGAGCTTAAGGAGCGGACTCGATTGTTTGTGCAGTCGCCGACTCTTCGAGCGGCTGCGGAAAGTCGCATCGTTGCCTCTGTGCAGACCGCCATCCGTACCATGACCGCATCCGATACCGATTCCGCTGCCGACACTGTTTCGGTGAAGGGCCCGGTGATTGTTGCCGGCTTTAACGCGCTCTCTGATGAACCTGATTTGTCTTCGTTTTATCATTCAACTTCGTACTCTCTTGTTTTTCCTAAACTTGTGGCTTTGCCGGATTCTGAAGTTATGGAATTTACTGCGGTTGGAAATTATGCGGCTGAAAAGTGGGATGTGTCCTCGTTTGGGTTTCGTCATCCATCGTCTGTTGAGACCGTGGCTGCGGATACGATTCACGTTATGTTGATTCCTGGTCTTGGCTTTAGTGTGCTGGGCGAGCGACTTGGTCGCGGTAAAGGATTCTACGATCGATATTTAAATAATTATAAAGGTTTTAAAATAGGAGTTTGTTTTGACTGTCAGGTGAGCGAGGTATCATTACCCACTGATAGTTGGGACATCAAAATGGATTACATTATCACTGAAACTAAATGCATTGATTTGCGAATAAAGTAAGTGTTTAGAAAATAGAGGGAAGAAATGGAAATAGTTATTTCGGTCATTTTGGGACTGATCGTTGGCGGAGCCGGCGTATTCTTTGTTAAAAAATACAAAGATGAAATTCAAAAAAAGTCAGCACGTATCGAGGCTGAGAAAATTTTGAGCAAAGCTAAAAACGAAGCCAATAAAATTAAAAAAGATTCTGAAGCGAAATCTAAGGATTTTGAAGCGCGTTCGCGTAAAAACTTAGAAACAGAAATTCAGAAACAGAAAAACAGCATGCGCACTAAAGAGCAGCAGCTAGAAAAGAAATTAAAAGAGCTGGATGAACAAGGGAAGAAGAGCAAGGACGATAACGATCGTTTCATGGGCCAATTAAAAGACCGTGAAGAAAAATTACGCGTGCAAGAACAGAAGCTTGCAGATCAAGATAAAAAGTCTGAAGAAGAGCTAAACAATTTAAAAAACAAACTGCAGACCGTTGCGCAGATGACTCAAGAGCAAGCAAAGCGCGAATTGATTTCCTCGCTTGAGGACGAAGCTAAAGCGGAAGCGGCTAAACGTATTTCAGAAATCGAACAAGAAACGCAGCGTGAATCACAATTGCGAGCAAAGAAAACAATCGCGACCGCATTGTCACGATTCGCGGCTGAGTACACATCGGAACGAACAGTAAGTGTGCTAGCGCTTCAAAATGACGAGATGAAAGGTAAAATCATCGGCCGTGAGGGTCGTAACATTCGCACGCTGGAAGCTTTATGTGGCGTTGATTTGATCGTCGATGACACTCCAGAGGCCGTGGTTATCTCAGGCTTTGATCCTATTCGTCGCGAGATCGCTAAACGTACAATTGAAAAATTAATGGAAGACGGTCGCGTGCATCCGGCGCGTATCGAAGAAGTCGTTGAAAAACAAAAGTCAGAAATCATGAAATCAATCCGCGAGGCGGGTGATCAAGTGGTTGTGGAATTGGGCTTAAACCAAATTCACCCTGAGTTGGTAAAATTAATCGGTTCATTGAAATACAGAATGTCTCAAGCTCAGAACGTACTGAACCACTCTATGGAAGTGGCATACATCGCGGGCTTGTTAGCGGCTGAACTTGGTGTAAATCCAAAATTAGCTAAACGTGCAGGTTTATTACATGACATCGGTAAAGCTATCGATCATGCGGTTGATGGTAGCCATTCAATCGTAGGTGCAGAGTGGGCGAAAAAATATGGTGAATCTGAAGATGTATGTCACGCGATTCGTTCACACCATGATGACGAAAAACCAAATTCGGCATTAGCATGGATTGTTCACGCTGCGAATATCTTGTCGCATTCTCGTCCAGGCGCACGTCGTCCACAAATGGATAACTACATCCACCGTCTACAAGATTTAGAATCAATTGGTAATAGCTTCGAAGGCGTACTTAAAACATTTGCTATTCAAGCGGGTCGTGAAATTCGCGTCCTAGTGGAAAGTGCAAAAGTAACGGATGACTTGGCGGTTCTGTTATCGCGTGATATTGCTCGCAAGGTTGAACGCGAGTTACCTCACCTAGGTTCAACTAAAGTTACGGTCGTTCGTGAAACTCGTTCGATTGATATGGCACGGTAGTCGATGAACTTATTGGGTTTAAAACCAGAAGAGCAATTAGAACGCATTGGTTTTGGTGCGGTCGATTTAATTTCTAAAGAAGACATGCTTAGGAAGTTAAAGCGAAGTGCTGAAACTAAGAAGCCGTTGTTGATCAAGTTTGGTGCGGATCCGACGCGTCCTGATATTCATATTGGTCACACGGTCGTAATTAATAAGTTAAAAACGTTCCAAGATTTAGGTCACCATATTCATTTCCTGATTGGTGATTTCACGGCATTGATCGGTGATCCATCAGGAAAGAACACCACTCGTCCGATCCTGAGTCGAGAACAAATAGAAGAAAATGCGAAAACCTATGCAAAGCAGATTTTTAAAATCTTAGATCCTGACAAAACGGAAATCGTTTACAACTCTAAATGGCTGGCGCCTATGACATCAATTGATTTTATTCGCCTGGCTTCACGTTATACAGTGGCTCGTATTTTAGAACGAGATGATTTTTCTAATCGTTTGAAAAATCAAACACCGATTTCCGTTCATGAATTGTTGTACCCATTAACTCAAGGGTACGATTCTGTAGCGTTAAAGTCAGATGTTGAGTTAGGCGGAACTGATCAAAAATTCAATTTGCTAGTCGGCCGTGATTTACAGTCGCAATATCAGCAAGAACCTCAATGTATTTTGACCATGCCTATTCTTGAAGGCTTAGACGGCGTAAATAAGATGTCGAAGTCGTTAGATAACTACATTTCGGTGGTCGATACGCCAAAAGATATGTTCGGTAAAACAATGCGTGTGTCAGATGAGTTAATGTATCGTTATTATGAATTGCTTTCTGATATTACAGGTTCACAATTAGAACAGTTAAAACGCGACGTTAAGAGTGGCGCCAAACACCCTCGACAAGTGAAGGTGGATTTAGCGAAATTTTTAGTGACGCGTTTTCATTCGGCATCGGACGCTAATAATGCAGAAGACGAATTTAATCGGATTTTCGTTCAAAAAGGCTTACCCGATACGATTGACGAAAAAAAAGTAAAACCAGCAAAAGACGTTGCATTGAACCAATTGATGACTCATTTGGGTATTACGCAAACTAATTCAGAAGCGTCTCGATTAATCGAAGGCGGCGGGGTCAGTATTGATAGCGAAAAAGTTTCGAATGCGAAACTACGTATTGATCTTGATGCGGGTAAAGAGTTTATTTTAAAAGCCGGCAAGAAGAAATTCTTAAAAGTGATTGTGGAGACAACATGAAAATAAAATTTCTTCCGCAAGACATCACGATAGAGACAAACTCAGATAAAAGTCTGCTGGAAATCGCGTGGGCCAACAACATCCCTATTAAATCTATCTGTAAAGGTGTTCCAAGCTGCGCCGAATGCAGAATTAAAATCGTTGAGGGTGAGAGTAATATTAACCCTCCAACGCGTACAGAATTAAACATTGTGGGCACTAATTACTTCTTAGATGGTCGACGTTTATCGTGCCAAGTATACTGCTTTGGCGACGTGACTGTGGACATGAAAGAACAGTTAGATCGCGATGAATCGTCGTCTAAGAAAATTCGTGGATTTAAGTCGGACAAGGCCTACGAGTCAAAAGCGGTCGTTGATACAATGATTCTGAACGAAAAAGATAAAAAATAGGAGATTCCTATGAAGGCATTCGCTTCGCTTGTAGTTCTGTTGTGTGTTTTAGAATTATTTTCAGCGCCTGCCGCTTATCCTGATCACTGGTGGGCGCCCGTAACGGACAAAGTGGTTCCGACTTGGGAAATTTTGCCGCAAGCGGCTTCCAAAGACAAAAATGAAGTTATTATTTCAAAGCGTAACGAGCTTGGTTTGATGTCGAATTTTTCATCCACTCCGTTTACAATGTTAAAAACAGAGTACGCAAGTGTCGAAGGCTTGTGGCAATCCATGAAGCTTCCGGAAAATGAAAAAGATCAACGCCTGAAGATCAGTCAAGCTTGGGCTAACAAACGTGACGACGTTGAAAAACTGACGGCGTTTGAGGCGCTTAAAGCGGGCAAGGCCGCAGAAGCTATTATGAAAGAAAACGGAATCACATGGGTTTCTTTCCGCGGACATAAAATTGAATACAAAGGTAAACATGCCGATGCTTACTATGAGATTATTGAGGCCGCAACTCGCGCTAAGATTGATCAAAATCCTAAAGTGAAAAAAGTGTTATTAGACACCGGGACTTTGAAGTTACGACCGGATCATCATGAGGATAAAGACGGTACGAAAGCGTGGAAGTATTACGATATCTACATGAAGCTGCGTACGGAACTTCAGGAGCATCCGGATAAGAAATTATACAACGAAGATTGGTATAAACACTTCGCTAAACGCTATAAGCTATCTTCGGCAATCTCTAAATAGTTCATGTCCAAATTATTTGCTAAAATTTACCTCAGACATCACGCGCGCTTGATCCTTGTGATCACGGCGTTGAGTGGATTTATAGCGAGTTATGTTTTACTTAAATATTTCCATTTGCCCATTATCACCCGATACCCGGTATCAGCGGTCATTGCTTATGTTATTTTTGTTCTTCTGATGCAGGGATGGAAGCTGTATTTAGAAGATTTGCCTCCAATGCATCGCGAGCAGGTGCAAAGAGCTAGTGAAAATAAAAAGGGTGATTGGAAAGACTGGATAGATGTTCCTGATTTTTCAATGGATCTGGATGATCTTGCCATTGCAATCTTCGTTATCGTATTTTTCGTGGTTCTTGTTTATGGAACAAGTTTTCTTTTATTCGAGCTCCCAGTGCTTATGATTGAAGTCGTGCTTTCGGGGTTAACAACATCACTTTTTTACAAGAAAATACAAAAAGCTGATCAGGACATTTTTATCTTTAAAGCCATTCGCCAAACCGCCTTGATTGGGATACTAACTGTGTTCATTTATCTTGGAATCGCTATCTCCTTAACCGCCTATTGTCCGACCGCTGAAAAACTCTCCGACCTCACCGCAGAAATCTGCCAGAAATAAAAAGCTGAGTAGTCATAGTTACCGAATCCTTTTATAGCCGGGTCCCGGGATTTTTCATAGATCCCA
>DDVI01000054.1 GCA_002345205.1 Bdellovibrionaceae bacterium UBA2316
GAATAGTCACGAAAGAGGTCTAATGATGAAGGGCAATTGATAATGGTAAGTCAGAACCTTTGGATCTATAATCTTTTAATACTGTCAGTAGTTAGTGGCACTGTTTTCGCGGCATCAATACTTGTAACCCATAGATTTTTGGGACCTACTATAGCAATAAAAAGAACATTAGACCTTTATTTACAAGAGAAAAAAATAAAAAAAATAGTGATCAGAAAGACAGATGAAGCTCATCAGTTAATTGGTGAAATAAATAATTTTATTCAGGAATTAAATGAAAAATAGAAAAAAAAATATGTCGGCCCTTGGGTTTTCAGTTCTTGAAGTACTCATCACGTTGAGTTTGATTACATTAATTATGGGATCGGTCGGCAGTTTGATCATTCAGCAAAATAAGCAGATTAAATTTATGTCTCAAAAAATTGTTATTAATGACTTAAAGAATTCTTTTATTTCCACTATGCAAGACGACCAATCCTGTCAAAATAACGTGAATGGTTTAACTTTTGATTCCACGACTTTAGCGAATAAATCTATTTCTCCTTCTCGTATTCGGGTGGGGTCGGTACCGTTATCGTCCATAGTTTTGATTGAGAAGGATTTGCCATTACCTGGCGATCCTAGTTTGATTGTAAATGATATTACACTGGATCAGTTGACTAATATTGGCAGCGGTCGATGGTCGGGTGTGTGGAAAATAAAAGTGAGTAGTAGTTTCTCTAGTCTTAGTTTAAAACCAATAATCTTAAATCCTCAAACGTTTGATGTTGATCTCACCAACCCTTCCGCCGCTTTTATCACTGCTTGTCATGCTGTCTCGGGAGGCGGTGCCGGGAGTAATTGGACATCAGTCAATGGCACTGATATAATGTATTCATTTGGTAAGGTAGGAATTGGACCTTCTGCTCCTACGAGTCGTTTCGATGTCCAATGGCAATCAGGAGATACGAGTCCGACGTCCTACTTTGGTAGTACCAACGTTTCGAATGACAAGACTGCTATTAAAGCGGAGAGCAATTCTGGGGTTTCCATTATGGGAATTTCCAATACCGGGCCTGGTATTGGCGGTTGGTCTACATCCGGCAGAGGCGTTACTGGTCATTCCCTTGCTGGTAGTGGAATGTTTGCTACCTCCAATACTGGGTATGGGTTGGAAACCAGTTCAATCAGCTCAACCAGCGGTTTTTTTATTTCAGGAGATCCTTCTAATTTACAGCCCACTGTCATTATTAAACAAAAGGGTAGTTCAACAGCAAATCTTCTGCAGGTAGAAGACGAAATCAGCGCACCTCAGCTGGCGATATCCTTTAAAGGATATTTAGGTATTGGCAATGGCGCACCGACATCACCGTTACATGTTCGCGGACAATCGGCAGTGCCTTTGAGTGGTGCTTACATAACTACAAATACCTTTACCCCGGTGACTTCGGGCTCAGCGATTCGAATTGGGCATGGCGCTTCCAGTGGAGATACCTACGGCGTGATAGAAAATATGAAAAACGGGGGAAGTGTTCCTGGAGACTTGATATTAAATTCTCTTGGGGGAAACGTCGGTATAGGAACAATTAGTCCGACTAACCTTTTAGAATTAAGAAAGGATCAAAATGGACCGACCACATTAAGAGTCAATAACTTTGATGCTGCATCAAATAGTGCCTCTGCCACTTTGCTATTGGGATCGAATAGTTACAATTTTACGCTAAATCAGTTTGGCTCGGGTTCCTCCGGAACTGGTGCTAGAGCTGCTGATGTTTCCCAACTCGATACATTTTCCGCTAGCGGACTGGCAATCTCTGTGAGCAATATGTTATCCGGAGACATTAAATTCTACACTGATGGAACGGCGGTCGCAAATGAGCGAATGCGAATTACTAATTCGGGCAACATCGGTATCGGTCAAACTGTTCCCGGTTACAAGCTTGATGTGAATGGCGACGTGAACATCGCAGCGGCAAATGTTTTAAGATTCGGTGGCACTCAGGTTTGTGCTAGTGCTGGATGTACCGCAGTTTCAGATCGCAGGCTCAAAGAAGACATTCTGCCGCTTCAAAATTCTTTGGAAAACATCTTGAAACTACAAGGTGTTACCTATGACTGGGTAGACAAAGAAAAATACGGTTATAACCAACAAATTGGTCTCATCGCTCAGGATCTTGAGAAAATTTATCCGCAGGCTGTTGTTACAGATCAAAGCTCTGGGCTTAAATCAGTCGCCTATGACCATTTGGTTGCGCCGCTGATTGAAGCCTTCAAGTCCATAAATGCGCGCCTCAATGAGCTTTATAGAGCTTTTAACAAGGTATCTGCTGAGCATTCGCGTGAGATCGCCTCTGTGAAGGCTGAAAATGCTGAACTCAAAGCCAGGGCTCAAAAAGCGGAACAAGAAAACGTGGCAATAAAAGCTCGCCTCGACAAAATCGAGAATATTCTCAAATCAAAATAATGTCACTCTTCGTGCCTTTTCCGCTGTCTTTATACAGATACATCCAGTGCCCATGAGATCAGTTTTGCGATCTGCCAAAACTGATCCCAATGTGTCGTGGAGGAGGGGCGGTTTAACTTTCACATTAAAGTTTCTGCAAGTAAAAAAATCTGATTCTCAACTTTTGGATTTCGGTTGCTGGCGTAACTTCGACAGTGATTTCTATTGAAAAGTAGTAGGTTCAAATTTATTTAGAGTTAGTTCGGATCATCCTTACCGATCTGAATAAACAGTCCTTATTGCTGATTTTCTTAGGAAAAACGAAACTGAAGAGAAGGTTTTAGAAAACTTAAAAATTAGGCGATTCGTTTTCCTTTGATTCTGATGTTTCGAAGCCGAGAGGTGGTCACATAGTCTTCGCCATATTCTAAAGCGCTATCGACCACGTTTATTAAATGATCAACGTTAAAGGGTTTGTCTAAAAAGTCAAAAACACTATTTTCCCATGCTTTTTGCATTTTCTCCATGTCTCGGTAGCCACTTAATAAAATAACTGGTGTTACAGATCCTAAAAGATACAAGTGGGCGAGTAGCTCTAGACCCGACATTTCAGGCATATTGATATCACATAAAATTACAGAAGGTTTGAAAATGGAAATTTTCTTCAAAGCTTCAGCGCCAGAGTTTGCAGGCGATACCAACCATGATTTGGATTCAAAAAGTTCTGTCAGGTTTTCAACAATTAAAGTTTCATCATCTATAATTAAAAGTTTTTTTTCTTTCAAAGCGACCTCTCTGTTCTCAATGATATCGGGTTTTGACTCGACTTAAGGAGTCTAAATTAAAAAAAAATAGACTTTGATCAGAACGGTCGTCTTCCGACGC
>DDVI01000119.1 GCA_002345205.1 Bdellovibrionaceae bacterium UBA2316
GATTCCATTCTGGAATGAAACCTGCTCAGAATTAAACCTGTAAAGATCGTTTCAGTTGAATAAAGGGAAAATAATCCCACAACATTTGGAACGATATCCGTTGCGTATAAAAAGAAACAGATGGAGAAAAAGCATAATGGACACTTCACTAGCCACATAAACAGATCTTAAATGGGTTCGTGCTGAAGACGGTATTATCGGCGGCGTTTGCTTGCAGTTAGCGCGGCAGGTGAATTTAGATCCCTGGTTAGTGCGGGCTGTTTGGCTAATGACCGTCTGTGTATTCGGCAGCGGTCTATTGGCCTACGTGGCCCTTGTCATCGCACTTCCTCGAACAGATCGTTTGGATAAAAGTAATGAAAAAATGGTCCTCGGCGTATGCGCACGTTTATCTCAGCGCGGGGATTTAGAAGTCGGATTAGCGCGTTTGATCGCGCTACTATTACTTTTGATTTCGTGCGGGGCCGTTATCTTTGGTTACTTTGTTCTGCATTTTTTATTACCTACAAAAATGCCTGGTAGCGCACAAACACCCAATAAAAGTCTATTTTAATGAAATCAGCACTGACTCTTTTACTTTTCACATGTTTTTCCTTAGCCGCCGATTTACCCGGAAAGCGGGTTTTAATTTTGGGAGATTCTCATTTATGCGGCCCTACAGGTAATAGGTTATTTGAATCCATGCAGGCGCGTGGTTTATCTGTGTGGTTATATTGTGGCGTATCCAGTGCGGCTAATCATTGGATCCATGCCGAAGCGCCGGGAAATTTTAAATGTCAAAAGCGAAACGGTACAGATAGCCGGTTAAGCTATTGCCAAGACAAAGGCGCTTACATTCCTTTGAACGACATCTTAAACAACGGACCGTTCGATCTAGCAATCGTTGGATTAGGCACAAATAGCCTTTTCTATAAACAGATCGACAAGGACTACGTTGAATTAGCAAAAAAGGTTTCCGCGCACTCAAAGAGCTGTCGCTGGGTGGGCCCACCGCATTTACGTGAAGATCAACGACGGGGCTATGGACGTGGCGCGGTGGCAAAGTTAGAATCTCGACTAGATATGTTTTACGCATCGATGTTAGATATCTCTACACAGTGTTCACTGGTCGACAGTCGCCCCGGTACACTCAAGGGACTTGTTGCTGGTGAAACTACGGACGGTATTCATCGTACACAGGCCGCAGGGTTCGCCTGGGCCGACATGATATTAAAAGAAATTTTTCCGTAATTTAGTCAGCCGCCGTAAATTTCAACCCGATTATCGAAATCACAAGAAGCGCTAGGAAAACTAATCTTGGCGCAGTGACGGGTTCTTTAAAAAGAAAAATCCCCAAAACACTGGCGCCGACCGCACCAATGCCAACCCAGACCGCATAGGCCGTTCCGATAGGTAATGTGTTTGATGCCTTGGCTAATAAATACATACTGGCCGCTAATGTTGTTAACGTGAACACACTTGGCCACATCCGCGTAAACCCTTCGGTGTATTTTAGGCCCACAGCCCAACACACTTCCAGAAGACCTGCGATAACTAGATACATCCACGCTGATGACATATGAGCCTCCATCTTTAGTCCATAAACGAACCGCTAGTGTCCCACCTTATTGCAAGACGAGCAAAAACACTAGATCATTTTATATGGGGAAAAATCACTTAAGCTTATTTATTTTCGCAGTCTCGACGTTCATTTCATTTTCCGTTTTTTCACAAACGATTCTTATTTCCGATGTCGACGACACATTAAAATCATCACATGTTTTAAATAAACCAGACGCTTTACGAAATACAGTACAACTACGAAATCACTTTTACGGCATGGGCGAACTCTACACGGCCATTCAAGAAACAAAGCCAGAAATAATTTTTTTCTACCTATCGGCCGCACCCGAGGCGTTGATGGAAAAACTGCACATGGCATTTTTAACTAAAAATGGATTTCCCGGCGGAGAACTGATTCTGCGACACACGTTATCTGATAAAGATTTCAAAATTAAAACCATAAGATCCATAATTGAAAAGCACCAACCACAAAAAGTTATTTTAGTCGGCGACAATGGCGAACGCGACCCTTACATCTATGAACAGGCCCGTTCAGAATATCCTCACATTCAATTCGATATCTACATTCATCAGGTGTATTCCTATCGCGCACGAAAAGAAATTGGCGTACCACAACAAAGCGGACATACTCTTTTTATCACGGCAATCGATTTAGCACGTGCACTTGTTCAAAATCATGACTTGTCCGAAGAGGAATTAAACCAATTAGCACTCGACACTATCCCCGTTTTTTTCAAACAAGATCCTAAAAAAGAACTAGGCCCCCTATTTATTCCGTCATGGGTCGACTGCCGTGATTTTTTTAAACTAGAAAATTTAAAACCCACAAGCTGGAATTTAGACCCGCGCTGGGCCAGCGAGACACGGCGATCAGCTGCAGAATGGCTGATGGCCTATGATCAAAAACTATCGGCCCGCTGTCAAAACGGGCCAACTGTAAAATCCAAGGTGAAATAAAGTGTACCCGCGCCAGTGTCGCGAAATAGCGCTTAAATATCCCTAAAAGCCCATTTTTTTTGCATTTAAAGCTATAGGATCAATAAGAGTTTTCTGGACATACCGCATAGATCCATGTATGTTCGAGCCTCTTTGTCCCGATGGTGGCCATAGCTCAGTTGGTAGAGCACCGGATTGTGATTCCGGTTGTCGCGGGTTCAATCCCCGTTGGTCACCCCAATTTAATTTTTCAAGCATGGCCCGAATCGGGCTAAGTCCCTAAAAACACAAACGAAGGATTTCAAAGGCTTAACGAGGTCGCTCTCGCTTGAATGTTACACCAACGCACACGACAACACAGGACTTGTGTGGGTTTCATCCAGGTTTCGTCCGAGTCTATAAAAAGCCCAGATCGGTGGATAAGCTGCATCAAATTAGGTTTTCAAAAATTTTGTATCCGAAAAAAACCAATCAACGTATCCCAAGCGCAGTTTTCT
>DDVI01000125.1 GCA_002345205.1 Bdellovibrionaceae bacterium UBA2316
AAGACTTGCTTTCTTACAGAAAAAGAAAAAGAAAATGATTTCACTTTTTTAACAAAAGTAGAGATTAATTTGCTTTTAAGGGCCAATTTCAAGTCGGAAATTTACCCCGTGTTAGTTATTGCGCTGAACACGGGAATGAGAAAAGGAGAAATTTTAGGTTTGTGTTGGGATAGGATCGATTTTGAACAAAAAATGATCACCGTATCACGAACGTATTCACGACATGGACTGCAAGAAAACACTAAAACTAAACTTATTCGTCGAGTCCCAATGAATCCTGAGCTGGAAACAATTCTTAAATACCTTCAGCGAAATCAAAGATGTCCAAAATTTGTATTTACCGAAAAAGATGGGTCCCCGATAAGGCCCGATCATTTTTCTGACAGGCAGTTTAAAAATGCTCTGAAATTGGCAGGTGTCAGAACCGTGCGTTTCCATGACCTGAGGCATACCTATGCTAGTCAGTTTGTGATGAACGGTGGCGATATGTATGCACTCAGCAGTATTCTTGGGCACACGGATATCGAAATGACTAAAAGATACGCTCACCTAAGCTCAGAGTATTTGAGAAAAGCATCGCACACCGTAGGGTTTTCAGCCGACAGTGATAATGGTGATAGCTCCCAAATAGCTCCCGAAGAAAGCTTGAGATCAGAATTGCATTTAGTTTCAAGGGTTTAAAAAATTTGGCGTCCCCTACGAGATTCGAACTCGTGTCTGCTCCGTGAAAGGGAGCCGTCCTAGGCCTCTAGACGAAGGGGACTTGTTACTCTGGCATTGCCTGAGTGTAGACAGGAATTTTTTAATACAGCTAAACGCGGTCTTAAAAAAATTATCAGATCTTAAGCCGACGAAAAAATGGTGGCTCGCGATGGATTCGAACCATCGACCCTTTCATTAAAAGTGAAATGCTCTACCAGCTGAGCTAGCGAACCACTCGAATGACTTAAGAGAGGCCAATTTGATAGAAAACGTGTTTGTAGTCAATCAGAATTTAAAATATTTTTTAACTAAAATTTGCTTAAAAAATCGCCGTTTTAACCAATCGAAGCCGGTTTAGCCTACTATCTGAACAAAACGAATAATTTTTTCATCCGAGACTCTGCCTTGGTGGCTATATTTGACCCTTATTACAAAATATTGTCTGCTTGAGTTCTATGAATAATGAAATCCAGTTGTATTCTTTTGCAACCCCAAACGGTCAAAAAATTAGTATCGCTTTAGAGGAAATGGGTCTTCCCTACACGCCTCATACCGTTAACATCATCAGAGGTGATCAATTTAAACCCGAATTTGTTCAGATCAATCCAAATTCAAAGATCCCGGCGATCATTGATCCCAGTGGACCAGACGGAAAACCTATTTCTATTATGGAATCCGGCGCGATTTTGATGTACCTAGCTCAAAAATCGGGACTGTTTTGGCCGACAGATCCTCGTTTACAAAGTGAAGTATTACAATGGCTATTTTTCCAAGTAGGTGGCGTCGGTCCCATGTTTGGACAATTTGGGCATTTCTTTAAATACGCCGTCGATAAATGTGATCACCCCTACCCGTTAGAACGTTATGCGACGGAATCACGACGCATCCTCGGTGTTCTTGAGGCCCGTTTAGAAGGTCGTCAGTATTTAGTGGGCGAGCACTACACAATTGCCGATATGGCAACCGTTCCCTGGGTGAATAGCGTGAATATATTTTATAAAGCGAGTGATAAATTAGAATTAACCCAATTTAAAAACGTAATGGCCTGGGTTCAACGGATTCTTTCTCGCCCAAAAACAGCGGCCGGTATGAACGTGTGCGCGACTTAACACCTAACGCTCCCAAGTTTTTAAAACATTCCGTGAAGTGCCATTAAAGCCGCAATGCTTTTGTAAATGCTCTTCGTATTACGGCTTAGTTTTTCTATCTCGCTATCTAAAAATCTTTGCGCCAATGGATCTAGCTCATAGGAACGCGTTTTTAAAATCATCAAAAACTGCGCGCCAAAGCTTGTGTACAAATCAGCTTCGTCTAAATATTTAGCAGCTGCATTTTGAAAATCTATTTTAGGAAACGAAGCTCTGAGAGATGCTTCATAATCCTGTTTAAAAATAGCTGGCTGGGTCTCATTGAGTGATAGTAAGTACTGAATGCTCTGCTCATTTTTAACCAAAAGGAAATCAGTGATATAAACGGAATAAACCTCCGTTAAGACTCTCCGAGCGCTCTTAAATGTTTTCTCTACATCCGAAGCGTTCGGTAAATGATGAAGCGCTACACTACTAAAAACACCGTCGAACTGACCATCTTCAAGTTTGTTTAATTGAGTCATGTCGTCCTGAACAAACGTTACGTTTTTTAACCTAAGCTTGGCGCAATTCTGTTTAGCCAGTTCTAACATTTTATCAGACAGATCTACGCCCACAAATTCGATCGATGGATTCATCTGCGCTAAAATAGATATTTGATTTGCAGGGCCCGTTCCTAAATCTAAAACTCGTTTACATTTAGCAAATGTTCGTGAGGCCCACTTTGCATGAAACAAATACGCAGCCCGCAATGCCGTATCGCCTAAACCATAATTAAAAAAATCTTGGGTCTGAGTTTCTAGATCCATGACCATGTGTTCTGGGACTCGTTGCAGTTTTGGTTTAGACAGCATTTCTTTTAAAATAGGCACGATGTGGTTCATAAAACTCCTTTACTTAATCCAAGTGTAGCCATTACGATAATTTGGTCTTGGCGTTTTTTTCCAACGGATCAAAAAATGAGTTCAACCGAATTAGATATTGTTACCGATACGTACCAAAGTTCAGTGAAGAAAATCGCTAAGGATCTGTTTTACTTAAATCGTAAACACGAATACACAGCTCCTGTTCAAGTCGTCGATGCCTTTGGCCATTTCAGTATCTATGCTCACGGTTACATCAACACCGGCGAATTATGTATAAAAGCAAACGGACAATCCTATGAACCACAGGGGAACATTTCTATGTTCATCCCTAAGCTCAGTTTAGTTCAGTGGGACATAATCTCGCCCCACCTGGAATGGCATGCCTACGTTTCCGATCAGGATTTCGCACCTCAGTTTAAGAATCCGACGTTGTTTTCAGGTTGTATTTCCGAAGTAAATTCTATTGGCGATATTTCGACGTGGTTAAAAACGGCCGTGCCGCTAAAAACATTTAACCAACAGGCTCCAGTACCCCTTGCCCTCGAAATTAAAAACTATATCGATGCCCATTTTCAATTAGAAATTGAAGTTTCAGAAATCGCAGAAAAATTTAATCTGTCCGACTCGCAGTTAACGAAACTATTTAAAAATGAATTCAATATCTCGCCTGTAAAATATCGTTCTAAAATCCGCGTGTTTCAGTCAATGTTTGATCTATTTAGCAAAGAAGGCTCTGTGATTGATATTGCTTTGGATACTGGTTTCAATGATTTGAGCCGGTTCAACAAACAATTCAAAAATATCACTAAATCAACACCCTCAAAATTTAGATTTCACCCTGATAAATAACATCGGATATAATGATTTTAAAATCCACCTTTCTTTTAGTTTACGTTTTGGCCAACTCAATGGCCTTTGCACAACGGCCACAGTGTGCCGATTTTTATCGTTTATCGTCTTTAGAAACCCGTCACAGAAATACCCAGCAAATTGCTACCTATTAAAAAGATACAGTTAATAGCCTTGAAGCCCTTCGTGGACGAAATCATTTAGTTAGCGACATGGCTTGGGTCCAACGGGGAAAGAAAAATAAAATCGTGAACGGAAATACATCAGGCACCAACATTGCTATCGACTTATTGATTCAAGTAGAACTGCTGGCTCAACAACCTAATCACAAAAAGGCCTATTCAAATATATCAAAAGTTTTAGAAACCCTGACAAGAATTGAACGTCACCCGGAGTCAGGGTTATTTTTTAGCTGGTACTCAACCAACGATATCACAACGGTTGGCAGTCGCAACCTATCTTCGATAGATAACTTACATTTAGCAATAGCTTTGTGGACCGACGCTTAAACTTTGGGATGGTTCTGCCTTCCAACTTTTTTTTCCTAAAATGTTCGTAGCTGAACAAAACTACTCTGGTATATTTGGACAAATGTATCTAAATTTAGGTGAATTAATGATTGAAGAAGGCCAGCAGCGCAATCTTCCTTTTCCGGCGGCCCATTCCCCGGGTGTAAACCACATTAAATTGTCTCTTCCGCTTAGTTACGTGGACGCGGATGGATTGATGGTTACACTATTTCAGGTACCCCTGAACATCGCATCGTTCAGGCACAACTTGCCGTTAATCAAGGTATGATCGGACTCGCCCTTTTAGATATGAATTCAAATGATGGCATGAGCGCGAGTGCCCGCGCTATGTATAAGAACCCCAGCGTTCGAAACAAAATGCAGGACATGTATCGAGTTATCGATGCACTCCTTCGCAAAGAAAATTCGTCACACTAAAAACCGTCACCCCTTGAACTATTTTTAAAACGTTTTTCAATCGCTGTATTCTGATTGCATTCAGATCGCATTCTCGTTGCCAAAGACACGACTTAGATTTAGATTTTCTACATGCAGGAATTGAAAATTACAGACACACAAGAAGGAACCGGAAAAACCGTCGTAAAGGGTGCACTTGTTATTTGCCACTACACGGGTCTGCTTGAAGATGGGACTGAATTTGACTCTTCTCATAAGCACGGACGTCCGTTTCAATTCGTGATTGGTTCAAAACGTGTTATTCAAGGCTGGGATATCGGCTTGTTGGGAATGAAAGAAGGTGGCAAACGCACATTACTTGTTCCCGCTCGCCTTGGCTATGGCGAACGCGAAAAAGGCTTAATTAAACCTCATTCAAACTTAATCTTTCACGTCGAACTAATTGAAGTCAGACCGCGGGAGTAAATATGGAACTTCAAATCCATTACTGAGGACTCGTTATGAATTTTTTAAAATACAACAAAATGGCTTGGGATCACCAAGTTGAATCAAAAAACCGATGGACGGTACCGGTATCACCGGAAGAAATCGCAAATGCTCGAAAAGGCAATTGGAGCGTTGTATTAACGCCATCAAAACCAGTTCCAATGAGTTGGTTTCCTCAGCACAATGGTCTATTTCAAAACACGAAAATTTTAGCACTGGCTTCTGGCGGCGGACAACAAGCCCCCCTCTTTGCTGCGGCTGGGGCGGACGTGACGGTTTTTGATTACTCGCCCAAACAATTAGGACAAGACAAGATGGTGGCTGACCGCGAGGGCTTAAAAATTACCTGCGTGGAAGGCGATATGCGCGATCTCTCGGACCTTAAAAGCGAGTCGTTTGATTTTATTTTTCATCCATGTTCGAACTCATTTGTTCCCGATATTCAGCCTGTTTGGCAGGAAGCCTTTCGCGTTCTTAAAAAAAACGGAACGATGATTGCCGGTATTGTTAACCCGATCGTTTATGCCATAGATCCCGACCTAGATCAAAAAGGCACGGCTCAGCTGAAATATAAAATTCCGTATTCGGATTTAACAAGTCTGTCTGATGACGAACGAAAACGTTACACTGATAAAAATGAACCGCTTTGTTTTGGCCATACGATGGAAGATCAATTAGGTGGTCAAATGAAAGCAGGCTTTCACATGATCGGCCTTTACGAGGACACGTGGGGCCAGGATACGGAAAGCACAGGGGCTTTAAATAAATTTATCTCCTGTTTTACCGCAACTCGCTCGTTAAAACCGTAAAGGTACTTCACATAATGACATCTGCTATTTTGCTTTTACTTGTGGCCATGATTTCTATCCAAATGGGTGCTGGCTTTGCAAAAACATTAATTCCCGTTATTGGCGCTGCCGGCACTACAGGTTTTCGCTTGTTTTTTGCGAGTGCTCTGTTATGGGCGATTTGGCGCCCCTGGAAATATCGGTTCGACAAAGCGACGATGATGAGTTTAATTTTCTATGGGGGTTCATTAGGACTGATGAATCTGACATTTTATTTTTCACTTCAACGAATTCCATTAGGCTTGGCGGTTACTCTAGAATTTGTAGGTCCTTTAACATTGTCAGTTTTAACTTCACGAAAGAAAATGGATTTTCTTTGGGTCGCACTAGCAGCACTTGGCATTTCCTTAGTGATGCCTCACTCGGAGTCAAGCTCAACGCTGGATTTGATAGGCGTACTATTCGCATTGATCGCCGGAGCTTTTTGGGCGCTTTATATTTACTTCGGTCAGCGTGCTGGAACGGCTCTGCATGGCGGAATTGCGGCAACCATGGGGATGACAGTCGCGACCTTGGTAGCTCTTCCATTTAGTTTTGCTCTAGATGGTGATCGAATGTTTAATACTTCAATTTTACCGCTGGCGTTTGCCATCGCTTTATTATCAAGCGCTATTCCGTACTCACTTGAAATGATTGCCTTAAAACGCTTGCCAACTAAAACGTTCGGCATCTTGATGAGCTTAGAACCGGCGATGGCCTCATGTGTGGGGCTCATTTTATTAAACGAAATACTCTCCCCAATACATTTGATTAGCCTTTAAAAGGTGGC